>JAPUKI010000413.1 GCA_027295745.1 Acidobacteriota bacterium | reverse complement strand
AATCTGTTTCCTCTCCAGAATCAGGAGCCATCGTCACCTTTGACGGCACGGTTCGCAACCATGCTCGCGGAAAGCCAGTCACTCATCTTCACTACGAAGCCTTTCCCGAGATGGCCACCAAGGAACTGGAAAAAATTCGGGCTGAGGCAATGCGTCGCTGGCCCCTGAACGGGATGGCCATTGTCCACCGCATAGGACGGATGGAGATCGATGAGAGCAGTGTATTCATCGCTGTTTCCGCCGCTCATCGGCAAGATGCTTTTGAGGCTTGTCGCTTTGCCATTGACACCTTAAAAACAACTGTGCCGATTTGGAAAAAAGAGCACTACCAGGACGGCGAAGTGTGGATCGAGGGCTACGGAAAGTGAAAGCTGCAGTCATGACCATCAGCGACGGCTGCTATCACAAGAAGAGGAAAGATAGTTCCGGACTGAAACTCTCACAGATGCTCAGCCAGAACCAGTGGGAAGTTGTGAGCACCCACATCGTGCCCGACGAGCTTTCCCTGATCCAGGAGAAAGTCCTGGATCTCAGCCAGGACGCCCAGATCGACCTGGTCGTCACAACAGGCGGAACAGGTCTTGCTCCTCGAGATGTCACTCCTGAGGCAATCAGGCCCCTGCTGGAGAAGGAAATCGTTGGATTGGCAGAACTGATGCGGCTGCGCGGCCTCGAGAACACCGACTTTGCCGCCCTCTCACGATCTCTGGCCGGGGCTCTCAATCAAACCCTGATCTTAAGCCTTCCAGGAAGCCCCAAAGGAGCTGCCGAATCTCTCCAGGCTGTGCTCCAAATTCTTCCTCACGCAGTTGATATCCTCCATGGGCGCAGCGCTCACGGGACAACTGACAGCTGACCACAAAGAGCTCCTCCTAACTCCTGTCTCCTACCTCCTTCTCTCCCTACAGCTCCTGTCTTCCTGACAGGGCACGGGAGAGGGTCACGGTATCTGTATATTCCAGATCAGCGCCAACCGGAATTCCCGAAGCGATTCGGCTGACCTTAATATCCAAGGGCTTAATGAGTTTCGAGAGATAGAGAGCCGTGGATTCGCCCTGGCTGGTGGGATTGGTTGCCACAATCACTTCCTCGACGATTTTCTCTTTGAGTCGGTCGAACAGATTTTCCAGCTTCAGATCATCGGGACCGATACCATCAATGGGAGAAATGGCACCGTGTAGGACGTGATAGTGGCCGTTATAGACGCCAGTCTTTTCGATGGAGAGGATATTGAAAGGTTCCTCCACAACGCAGATGACCTTCGGATCGCGGTTCGAATTGCTGCAAATTCGGCAAGGGTCCACCTCGGTGATGTTATTACAGGTGGAACACAGCACCAGGTTAGCCTTTAAATGGGAGACAGCTTCGGCCAGCTTCTGACAATCCTCATTCGGCCTGCGAATCAGGTGAAAGACCAGCCGCTGGGCTGACTTGGGTCCAATTCCCGGCAGTTTCTTGAATTCCTCGATGAGTCGCTGCACGGGATTGTCTTGATTTGTCATGGACCCGGGTTGTGATCTTCAGCCGCCCATGAAACCCTGAGCCAAGCCACCGAAATGATCACTCAAGGACTCATCCACCTTTCGGCCCGCCTCGTTCACAGCAGCCAGAATGAGATCCTGAAGCATCTCAAGGTCATCCACATCGACTGCTTCCGGCTCAATAGTGATTAAGAGAACTGCTTTTTTCCCATCCATTGTCACCTTCACCATTCCGCCACCACTGGTGGCCTCCACCCGAAGATCCCCCATTTCCGTGTCCAGTTTCTCCTGCATCTTTTGAGCCTGTTTCATCAGCTTTTGAAGATTTGTCATCTACAGTTAATCCTCTGCTTCCTTCTCGACAATGACTTTGCCCGGGAAGGTCTGGATAAAAGCCTTCACCTTAGGATTTTCCGTCGGATCGGATTGATTCTGGAGGGGTTCATCTAAGCGCACTTCAATCTCTGGCACCGATCCCGCAATTTTAGCACACAGTCGGGAGAGCCGACCTTGATTTTCCGACTCGAGCACAACCTGGCGATGGAAGGACTCATCCTGCGGGAACCGAATGGAGAGTTTCCCGTCCTGAAAGGTCGCTTGGGAGGCGTGCTGTAACGAAGAGTAAAGGGGAATACTCTCCATCTGGACAGCTGACAGCAGATGAGCAAAACCCTGATTTTCAGCAGGAGTCTCCACATCTTTTGCCTTCTCAGCTGCATGAGACACTCCCGCCTGGCTTCCTATCTCTTCTTCGCCTGTAGAGCGCTTGCTGCTCGTTTCAAAGAGCTCCCCTGACTTGGATGATTGAGCTGAACTGACCTGTGGTGATGACTTGCCGAGTGTCTTGCCTGACTCCAGTTTGGCCACCACTTCTTCCAGACTCGGCAGATGAGTGAGCTCAATCAGCTTCATGAGGGTCATCTCCAGGTGGACAGAGGGGTGAGAATGCCAGCGAAGTTCATTCTCCGTGCGGTTCAACAGGTCATAGAAGCGAATCAGGTCGAGTTCGGAAAACTGCTCACACTGCTTGAGAATCTCGTTCTTTGCCGTGTCGGGTAGATTCAAAAGACGCTCATCCCATCCCGACACTCGACACACCATGAGGTTTCTCACATGCTGCATCAGTTTCCGGCAAAAGTTCTGCGGGTCCACTCCGGAGATCGTCAGCTCCTGTACCTGTTCAACCAGACTCTTAGCGTCACGCTGAAGGAGGGCGTCTACCAGAGCGATAACGGCTTGTTCGTCCACCACACCCAGCAAGGTCCGCACATCTTCGTCACGGATCTCTTTGCCGCTGAAGGCGATGATTTGATCCAGCGCCGATTGGGCATCGCGCATACTTCCCTGGGCAGCAGAAACGACGGCTCTCAGGGAATACTCACTGATCTCGAGTCCCTCCTCCCGGGAGAGCAGCTTTAATCGCTCAAAGATCAACGAGAAAGGAATGGGTTTGAAATTGAACTGTTGACAGCGGGAAGTGATGGTCCCCGGGATCTTGGGATACTCGGTAGTGGCCAGGATGAACTTCACATGCGGCGGAGGCTCCTCCAGGGTCTTCAGGAGAGCATTGAAAGCAGCATTGGAAAGCATGTGAGCTTCGTCGATGATGAAGATTTTGAAACGGTCGCGGGCCGTGCCATAGCGGGTACTGTCCCGAAGCTCCCGGATGTTATCGACACCCGTATTAGAGGCGGCGTCGATCTCCAGCACATCGATACTGTTGGTCTCCGCGATCTCTCGGCACGAGACACACTCACCGCAAGGAGTGGGTGTCGGACCTTCCTGGCAATTTAAGCCTTTGGCCAGGATGCGCGCCGTGGTGGTCTTACCCACGCCACGCATTCCTGAAAACAGGAAGGCATGGGCAATGCGCTCGCTCTTGATGGCGTTCTGCAAGGTCTTGGTGACGATCTCCTGTCCCACCACCTCTTCAAAGCGTTGGGGCCTCCATTTCCGTGCCAGAACCTGGTAACTCATTGATTAATGACCCGAACAACTCAGCCGCTGTGTGAAAAATCGGCGAATTTCCATGCTCGCTCCCGGCCCAAGCGCGGGATGGCCAGGTCCCGGGGGATCTGCGGCACACATGCTGACCTTCTTAATGCTGCTTCCTTCCGGACCTGACATGGTTCGAAGGGCATGTTGCACAGGCCCGAGACCTGTCAGAAAGAGCAGAAGCTCCTCCACTGGATGTCCAGCGAGAAGTATACTATACCATCTTGATCTGCAGGCTGATGCCCCAATTTTCTGCGCCCTTCAGCGGGCTTGACTTCTCGCCCGCAGCTCGCTGTAATCCTGTCGGGATGTGGAGGAGTACCGAAGTGGACGTAACGGGCCCGACTCGAAATCGGGTTGTCCGGTGATGAGCTGGGCACGTGGGTTCGAATCCCACCTCCTCCGATCTGCCCTAGCCGGGAATATGCATGGGTTTTCGTGACGAAGTGCCGTAGGCACCGCGATGACAAGGCGTGTGACCCGCCTGCGGGTACCCCAAGGGCCCCGCAGGCGTACTCATGCATTACGGTGAGGAGCCCAAAGGAAGCACAACGCAGTCGGTGCGCAGCGCACGCTGGATGATTGCGGCACTGCAGTAGAAAATCTATGCATAATCCCGGCTAGAAGGGGTGTTTTCTGGGGGCACTCCGGATACACTTCTTCACCAAGTGAGCACTGAGTGCCTCGTTTCTTAGATACAATAAAGGTTTGTGGAGAGCACGACCTCCGACAATGCCTGATCTAAAGCAGCTCCTTGAAGGACATGAACAGCAAAGCAGCTCGCTCTTCAGGGGCGTCGACCTTGAATCCGTCCAGGAGCTGCTCAAAGACTGCCCGATACAAGAACTCGATGCGGGCGACGTCCTGATCAGTGCGGGGCGACCCCATCATTTCCTCTACCTGCTCCTCTCCGGTCGTTTGCGCATCCACCTGAAAAAACTGACGCTGAATCCCATTGCAAT
>JAPUKI010000412.1 GCA_027295745.1 Acidobacteriota bacterium | reverse complement strand
GCAACCCACTGATGCCTTCGAGCGTTCCTGCCTGTGACACCCGCGACAGGCCGAAAGGGCGTGGAATGGGAGACCAGTGAGTCTCTTCGTTCTTGCGCCGGATGCGGCGCGAGAAGTTGATTCCCCAGGTGTGGCTCTCGGCTCCGTGAAATCGCAGGCTCTTAAAAGGAATGGCTATCTCGGCTTGCCATCCGGCCTCTGTAATCTTGGTCTTGACCTGCCAAATAACATCCCAGTCCCGGTTGTAGCTGCTCCCGTCGCTTCCGACCTGGCTGTCGGACTTAGCACCTTGGGGATTGGTCTGGAAAACAAATCCATTGCGATCGTCATCAAAGGTATCCAACAGGACTCCAAAGCCATCGTTCTCCGTTCCGCTGAAGTCCCTATTGACCTGATTCACTACTAGACCTTCTCTTCCGGCTGAATCAAAGCAATAGACCCCGACATAGAGATTTTCATCATCGTACAGCAGGCGCACCTCGGTGCGCTCCGTGCTGGGCTGGCCTGTATGCGGATTCTGTTGGATGAAATCGGTGGCAGGCTCTGCCAAGTTCCACTCCGGTTCGTCCAAGTCCCCATCGACTGTGATAGTCGATTCCAGACGCAAGGCCGTGACCGTCCTGGCTGAGCCAGGACTTTGGGGACGAACAGCCCCCTGTGCCAGGGCCGGGGAAAAGCGCAGGGTCAGCAACAGCAAAGAGCTCAGCCACAGAAACCGTTTGACACTCTTTAACAGGCCCTTTGTGTCTGTGTAACCCAACTGCATCAGCTCGTTAGCACGCTTCTCAGGGTGTCGGGCGACCCTCAGAGCGAGAACTGGTCACGGATCGGCCAGACCAAACGGAATCCAGAGTGGTTGTGCCTCCTGGATATGTCCAAATCGAAACAGGCTGGAGTTTAACACGGGATAAAGAGGAAGGAAGCTCAAAACTTCTTCGAGTCGCAACTGGCTTTCGAAACAGATCCCGTCGAGGACAATCACTTTAATCCAGGAAATCCCTTTACTCTCAGGCTCGGAGTTGACTTCACGTTTTAAGTGAAGCGCTTGAGCGGAGAAGTCCTGAGATCCATTGTAGTCTTGAATACCTTTTCATACAGGATACTCACCAGAACCTAAGCAAATCCTGTTCCAGATGACCTGCGAGCAGAGCGATGTCGCAGTCCCTCCAAAACTGCGTCAGTCCTCTCTTCCGTTGCTGCACGGGTTTTGAATTTTCACTTGAACTAGACGTGTACTCCGAGGGGCTGCGTTATGGGTGCTGGATATTCTCGGCACAAGAAGCAGCTCAGAAAACGAAACTCAATTCCGTGGTTATGCCGTTATTTCTCTTCTGAAGGAAAGGCTCAACAACGAACAGCAACGTGTACCTCTGGCCGGGGAAGTGAAAATTCAGGTGCGGGACAAAGGCAGGACCCCTGCCGTCGGCGGATAAATGGTCGAATCGTGACCCAAGAGCGAACCACGGTCGCGGAATCCAATAGTGACCCAGGGTGAGCCGAAAGTCTTGCAGATCGTTTCGAAAACGCGCTGTGCCAATGGAGCCATAAAGGTGATTTTGGCCCAACTCTCTTTGTCCAACTAGGTTTGCCATCCAGCGGTTATCCCCAACGAAAACACCCCCTCCCCAGGTATCCAACCCGCGTCGATGGTAGGATTCATAAAAGAGCCCTTTGGGTCGGCCTTCCAGCTCGAAACTGGCGTTGTCGCGGGCTTCATCGGTAAGGGGAGCGGAAAATTCTCCGCTGAATGGGACTGTAAACTCATGGTGCCACCCGTCGGCGGGGGTGGTACGAGACCGACTCCCTACGCTCAGGCGTAAGGCGGGAGCCCGCCCCTGGAGGGAAAAAGATCTCAGGGATGAAAGGCGAGAGCTCAAAGCCGGCTCTCCCCCTATCGATGCCGAAAACGGGACCGGAGTCGAAAGACTCAGCTTGCGTGAGGCGTCCCATTGGCTCAACATCCGGAACTGGCCAGCTGTAAGCGATAATCGATCGGTCAGCTGGAAAATCAAGAAAAGATCTTCGAAGCGACCGCTACGATCTTTCAGCCGACCATCCGGAGAGGTAGTCTGGTAACTGAGCACCCTCCATTCAACAAAATAGGAGATTCGGTCAGTGATTTCGCCACCGGAAATAACTTCAATCCGATTGGGAAATGACTTAGTAAAGTCGTTTCTGTCGCTGAATTTCAATTTCTGGGTTGCCCACACTGCGAACGGCACCGTTTTGTGTGCCGGGAGGGCTTCCATCCTGTACTCCCGAGCTACAAAGTCGAGGCCAAACTGATTCAGGTGGGGAGGAAAGGTATGACAAGTTTGACAGGGTGTACGAAATTTTCTTGCAAAGTAAGGTACTGCCGAGACTGAACTTGTCAACAAAATGCAAAAGATTACCAGCAAAAGGACTTTTTTCATTTGAGTTCTCCGGACTCTCCGCGAAAAACGGTGTACTTCTCAAAGGAAACTGTTTTCGTATACCTTAAATTAAAATTTAGACAAGACTAATTCTAGTAGCAAACCCTTTTCCTTGTCAAGAGTCTGGCAATTGGCCAGCGATCTAGCCCGGAGGAAGCCGAGGGGCACTCGCTAGCGGGTCGCGCAACATCGGCAGGGCGGGTAACGTTTTGACGTTGCAGGAGAGAATTTATGAAAAATCCGTGTCAGCTGTAAGTTTCCCTGATCCAGCGTTCCACAGTTTCTTCTGGATTGCGAATGCCTTGTTCGTCAACAAGAAACTTCTTCTTGCTTGCAGTCTTGCGCAACAAATTCAGCCCATGCTCATACGCTTTGAAAAACCGGGTACAGTAGGTGAACAGATCAGTACCCGACTCCTCAGCTCTTTCTATGATCAGCTGAGCTGCTTCCGGCGTAAACTTGATGTCGAGTCCGTACTGGTCGCTAAATTCCTGCTCAACCTTTCCCAGCTGAAATTGCAGAATCTTGGTATGGTACATGGTGGGGTTATCCAGAAGTTCCTGCAACTTTTCATTCGGATTTTTGATCATGGTCTGACCCACGATGAACTCTTTCACCTCATGATCAGGTAGTTGGTACTTGTATTCACGAAAGACCCTCTCGCAAACGGTTATCAAGCCACGAGCTCCGATTTGCTCGGTTTCCGCCTCCTCCCCAATAGCTCGCATACCCCGGTCAGTGAAGTAAACATCTACGCCATAGGCCTGAAAGTCCTTCTTATATTGCTTCAATAAGGAGCCTTCTGAGTATCTCAGGATCTTGAACATATCCTCAACTGACAAGGAGTTGCAGTGGACCACAACCGGTAGTCGCCCGATAAATTCAGCCTCAAATCCATATTCGATAAAGTCGACCGCCTTGACCCTTTCCAACAAGAATCGTTCTTCTTCAGTGGACTTCCCGCTTCCCATGAACCCGATCTGCTGTGAGCCGAGTCGCTTCTTGATCAGTTCACTCAGACCCGTAAATGCCCCGCTCACAATGAAGAGGATATGTTTCGTGCTGATGGTCTTTTTTTCCACCTGCCCCTTGGACTGGAATTCCATGAAAGCCTGCATTTGACTGGCAATGTCGGTAGGGGAACGCAGGGGCACTTCAGTCTCCTCCATCAACTTGAGCAGTCCGCGCTGGACGCCATGGCCACTCACATCCCGGCCCAGAACGCTCATCGGGGTGGCAATTTTGTCGATCTCATCCAGGTAGACGATGCCAGATTCCGCTAACTTTATGTCTCCCCTCGCCTGGTGTACCAGTTCTCGAATCAAGTCCTCAACATCTCCTCCCACGTAACCGGTCTCGCTGTACTTGGTTGAGTCGGCTTTGACAAATGGCACCCCTATGAGACCTGCGATGTTCTGGACCAGATAGGTTTTTCCGACTCCGGTAGGACCGATCACGATGATGTTTTGCTTTTTATAATCTCGACACTCTTGTTCTCCCGCACAGCTCTGGATGTGGTGGTAATGATCACAGATGGCAGTGGCAAGCACCTTCTTGGCATCATCTTGCTGGATCACATAGCGATCAAGGTATTCCTTGATTTGACTCGGTTTGTAGTCAAAATCAAGGGCTTGGCTCCGCCGTTGCTCGGTCTCGTCAGTTTCATCGGTCTGCTCCTGCTGAGTCTTGGGAAATATCTCTACCTGCACGCCGGAGCCATACTTATTTTGAAGAAATTGCTTCAGTTCATCAGGGTTAAATTTCTTATCAGATGTCATTTTTGTGGTCCGTCTCCTTTCCTTCAATAGTAACGGCCGCATTCATACAGATGCAACCAGGCAGCTAAAGATTCAGATGAAGCAGATCTGACGTCTGTTGTCAGCTGTCAGGTGTCAGGTGTTCTACACGTAGAAGTTCTTATCCCAGCGCTGCTCCCGGAGCTTTTGGATCATCTCTTCGGAAAGTGGCGTTTGATCCGACACAGCCACATTGGCGTCCACATGTTTCACAGAACGCATCCCCGGAATGACTGTACTCACAGCCTCCTGGTGTAAAGTGAACATCAGAGCCAAGTCAGAGAGAGTTCGGGCTTCCCCCTCCACAAGCTTGTCCAATCTCTGGACGCGATCGTGCACTCGGCATTTTCGATCCCCCTGAAAGTAAAAGTTGCGCCAGTCTTTTTTAGGGAATCTTGTTTCTGGAGTGATATTTCCTGTGAGTGCACCTTCATCAAAGGGAACCCGTGCAATCACGCCCACGCCCTTTTCCCAACACAGGGGAAGTAACTTGTTCTCACAAGTCTGGTCGAAGATATTGTAGATGACCTGAACCGTGGCAATTTTGCCGGAGCGGACGAGTTCCAATGCCGAGTCGGGTTGATGGTCGTTGATGGAGACCCCGAAGTGGGCAATTTTTCCTCTTGCTTGTAACTCTGAGAGCGTCTCGTACCACTGGCTGTCCTCGCTCCAAGAGGGATCCCAGACATGAAGCTGAAGAAGATCAATCCTTTCCAGTCGCAAATTACGCAAACTCGCCTCCACACACTGCACAATGTGATCACGTGGAAAAACCTCCTCGAGAGCACCCTGAGCCGGCCAGATTTGGTTCTTGGGAGGAATCTTGGTAGCAACGTAAATCCGCCCCCGGTGCTCCTTCAGAACCCGGCTCACAAGTCTTTCACTGTGCCCTGCACCGTAGGCCAGTGCCGTATCGATGAAGTTGAGGCCTTGATCAACTGCGCGCTGCAGGGCCCGCAGTGATTCGGAGTCTTCCGCTCCTCTCCACAACTGCTTTCCAATTCCCCAGGCACCAAAACCAATCTCCGAAATTTCATAGCCCGTACGACCAAGCTTTCGATAACGCATAGTATGTCAGTTGTCAGCTGTCCCCCTATCCGACATATTTCCCGATCACTTCCCGAGCTGAGACCAGTGCCATGAGGTTGATCACTACGGCAGCTGAGATGGTGGCCCACCAGACCCACCGTGAGACACGGTACTGGGGAGGGAGTTGTCGATCCAGCCAGAGCGCGAACCGCCAGGACCGTTTCTCCCGCTCCGATGGTCGCCGAGGCGACTATGGCACCGGGCCCTATTTGCTTCAGATACTTGAACACTTCGTGTTTATCGTCACTGGTCGCTCAGCGGGAGTCAAGCGAACATAGGAATTGAAATCTTCTCGGACCATCTAGTACCCTACAGGAGCAAAGTGAGGAGTGACCCACGATATGGCTAAAGAGAACTCATTTGACATCGCCTCTAAAGTTGACTTGAACGAGGTCAGCAATGCGCTTCATCAAACGATGAAAGAAGTGAAACAACGCTTTGACTTTAAGGGAAGTTCAAGCGAAGTCCGATTGGACGAGAAGGAACTCATCTTAACATCCGATGATGAGTACAAACTGCAAAGTCTCATCGACATCATGCAGCAGAAGCTGGTCAAAAGGAAGGTCCCGCTGAAAGCCCTCTCCTATGGAAAAGTTGAGAGTGCTCTGGGGGGGACAGTCCGCCAAAAAGTATCGATTCAACAGGGAATCTCTTCTGAAAAGGCCAAGGAAATCGTTCGCTTCATTCGTGATACTAAATTAAAGGTCAGGAGTACTATTCAGGCGGACTCTGTCCGCATTGCCGGCCGGGATCGCGACACTCTCCAAAAGGTTATTGCTCTGCTGCGTGAGAAGGACTTTGGAATTGATATGCAGTTCACCAACTACCGAACGGGCTAGCCCGGATTTTACTAACTCTTCTCCTTTGGCGCCCAAAGCATCCGGCCTGACTCTCGGACCCAGAGATGGAGCCTAAATCTACATCACGCTGGAAATGGGTTGTGACCGCCTTAGCGGTCGGCTGTCTGTTGAGTATTGCATATCTTCTGGACGCGCAAGAACTTCTCCGGGCCGCCTTGGGTTGGATCTCCGGATTAGGCCCCTGGGGACCGGTTTTTTTCATCACTTTGTATATTCTTGCCACCATTCTTTTCTTACCAGGCCTCATTCTGACCATGGCAGCCGGGGCTTTGTTTGGAGTGATTCAGGGTACTGTGCTGGTTTCCATCTCCTCCATATCGGGAGCTACCCTTGCCTTCCTGACTGGACGCTACTTTGCCCGGCAATGGGTAGCAGAGAGGATCCAGGGAAACCAGAAATTCGAGACCATCGATGCGGCGGTGGCACAGGAAGGATGGAAAATAGTTGGATTGACTCGTCTCTCGCCCGCTTTCCCCTTCAACCTCCTCAACTACGCTTTTGGTTTAACACAGGTCTCCCTCAGAGACTACTTTCTGGCCAGCTGGATGGGGATGCTTCCCGGAACAGTGATGTATGTCTACATTGGATCCTTGGCCGGTGATCTTGCCACTCTCGGTCTCGGCGAGCGCTCGACCACAGCGGCAGAGTGGGTTCTTCGTGTGATCGGGTTGATAGCAACGGTTGTGTTAACCCTTTACCTCACCCGAATTGCACGAAAAGCTTTGGCCAAAAGGGTTGACTAAGGCAGAGAAAAGGGGGCTAGTAGGTTCCGTCTGAAAGTACCCCCTGATACAATGAACTCAATGACAAAAGGAGCTCCAAGAATTCAGGTGGTCTGCCCCAGCTGCCAGGCTAAACTGTCGGTCGATCCCAAAACGGGGTTGGTTCTCCACACTGAAGGGAAGAAGTCGGATGTTACTTTTGAGGAGGCTCTCGAACAAGTTCACTCGCGCAAGGAGAAATCTGAAGAATTATTCCAGAAAGCTTTTCTGGACGAAGAGCAACGAAAAAAAGGACTGGAACAAAAGTTTCGTGAGGCCCTCAACTCGAAGGATGAGCTGGACGAGCCGCCCAACCCCTGGGAAATGGATTGACTTTCTTTAGTGTCTCGTCCCGGGTAAGAACCTGTGAATCAATGTAGGCTACGTTAGGGTGTCCTGGCGCTCGCCGGCAGGAGCTGATAGCGCCTCACCAGCGGCAGCCATCAAAGTCTGAGGCGTATCCTGGTCCCTCATTTGAGCAACGCCAATGGTGACAGACACAGGGGGAAGCAGGTCTTTATCCAAGCTGTATATTTTCATCTCCGCAATGGCCCGACGCACTCGCTCCCCAAGACTCCTGGCAGTGGCGGCATCCAGCTCCGGCAACACGGCGATGAACTTGTCTCCCCGACAGCGCGCGATCATCTCGCCTGGACGCATGCTTTCTCGTAGAGTTGATGCCAGAGTATGAAGCGCCCGATCACCCGTCAACTGACCGTGTGTATCATTGTATTTCTTGAAATCATCGACATCCATGATCAGCAAAGCAAGGGTCCACTCCGCTCTTTTGCAGCGTTCCATCTGGCGGCCCAACATGTTATCTAGCCAACGACTGTTGTACAGACCCGTCAGGGCATCTATCACAGCATAGCTCGAGTAGTCCCGCTCTAGTTGCTGCGTTGTCAAAATCACAGAATCTCCATGCCGCAAACGCCGCGACAGGACAAACAGAAGATTCCGAGCCACGGCGTGGGAAGCCTCAACGAGCGACCATACAGTTTTTTCGTTCAATGCTAACAATCGGCAATGATCAGTTGCGATAGCATAGGCCGAAGTCGGTTGACCATCAATGAGAGAAAGTTCACCGACCACCTCTCCTGATCCCAGGATTGTAATCGGGTCCAGTGCAAGTTCAAGGTGAATGCGTAGATGGCCGGAAAGGATCACGTAGAGAAAGTGATTGGCTTCTCCTTTGTGAAGCAGCACATCATCTTCCTCTAACTCATTCACAGGGCACCCTTCGAGCAGACCCATAACCGATTCAAAGTCGACACCTGTAAACAGATGCAGTTTCTCCAGTTCGCTTTTGTTCAGAGGAACGATTTGACCAGGCATGGGCCCCCTTTCTCTGTCCCCATCGGTTGGGTAAAGACTCTAATAACAAAATTCTGGCTGGTCCATCCTATTTTCACCTGGACCTCCCCATCCCTTTCCCATCATCTCGATAGCGGTCTACTCGAACAACAACCGTGCCCGCCAACTTGTCATGCCAACCCTGTTTCTTGCTGTCAAAAGCGACCCATAGAAAGCCCAAAAAAAGGGGAACCCCCGAAATCAAATAGGCAAAATATCTTCCAATAAATTGTGCAGTTGATGGTGGAGAGCCGGTCTGAGCGTCAAGAATCCGTGTGGAGATCGCCATCTTACCGGGCGTTGCTGACTTATAGATCCAAAAGAGAATGATCGCCAAAGCGGGTACTACCCAGGACAATAGAAAGTCTATTGGCCCCTGGATGAGGCTTTCTGAAGTCAAGTAACTGATGCCATACACTGAAAAGAGGATTGGGCCTACCATGAGAATGAGTAAAGCCGAATCAATGACAGATGCCCAGACGCGAATCCAGAACCCAGCAAACTCAAAAGATCCGGGGTCAGCGGATGGCGACCTCACCTCTCCCGCCTGAAAGTCGTAGCCGCAATCACACCTCAGTGCACCATCCGGGTTGATCGAATCGCAATTGGGGCATTTCACCATCTCAAATTGTGGCTGTGATTTTGACACAATGTCAAGCCCCGGAATACAATCTCGCCGAAACGAAAAAAGAACTCCTCATTCCTACATTTCTAGCTCCTCAGTGCCTCGTTCCGTAAAAAGGAGAAAGGCTGTTATGAACCTCTGGGATCAGTTGACAACAACACAATGGGCCGGCAACGAAATTGGGAGAATTCTGGCTCTCTTTCTGGCGATTTTCATCGCCTTTGTGGCAGGTCGAATAACCCGATATTTTCTCTCCCGGGCAGCAGATCATCTGGGCGAAGGATATCCCCCTGTCCTGGCCGTTGCCTTTCGTGCAGCAGCGCGCTCCATAGGCCCGCTTCTGTTTGTGGCAGGCCTGAAGGTCGGGTTGCTTTTCCTGACCTTGCCAGAA
>JAPUKI010000411.1 GCA_027295745.1 Acidobacteriota bacterium | reverse complement strand
ACTTCATCCGCGCTGACTTCGAAGACTTGCTCCTGGGTCTTCTCCGGGCCCAGCAACTTAAGATAGGGAGTAGGGGGTTTTTTGCCCATCAGGTTTTCCGCCTGCTTTCAGCTGGGGCTGATTATCTCAAATACCATTGCATTTTGTAAGTTACTGATAGTAATCCAGCCCCAGGTGAGTGATCTGCTCCTCACCCCGCATATATCGAAGTGTGTTTTTTAACTTCATTAGCTGAATGAAAAGATCGTGTTCGGGATACAATTCGGGCAGCGTCATGGGACTCTTGAAATAAAAGGAGAGCCATTCCTGGATGCCACCCATCCCGGCCCTCTTAGCCAGATCCAGAAAAAGCACCAGATCCAAAACAAGAGGAGCTGCCAGAATACTATCGCGGCACAAAAAATTAATCTTGAGCTGCATCGGATATCCCAGCCACCCGAAAAGATCGATGTTGTCCCAGCCCTCTTTGTTGTCTCTTCGGGGGGGGTAGTAGTTAATCCGAACCTTGTGATAGAAGTCGCTGTAAAGATCGGGATAAACATCGGGCTGCAGAATGTGCTCCAGGACCGACAATTTGCTCTCTTCCTTGGTTTTGAATGAGCCGGGATCGTCCAATACCTCACCATCTCGATTTCCCAAAATATTGGTTGAAAACCAGCCTGAAAGTCCCAACAGCCGGGCTTTCAAACCCGGGGCAAGAATCGTCTTCATGAGCGTCTGACCCGTTTTAAAGTCTTTCCCACACACAGGCACTCGCTTCAGTTCCGCCAGCTGGGTAAAAGCTGGGACATCGACGGTGAGATTGGGAGCTCCATTGGCAAAGGGGATTCCCAAGTGAAGGGCTGCGTAAGCATAGACCATGCTGGAAGGGATGTTCTCATCATTGCTCTTCAACCCCGCCTCCAGCTTCTCCAGGGACTGGTGAGTCTCCGTCTCACGGATAAACACTTCCGTGCTACCGCAGAAAATCATGACCATTCGGTCTATGTCTTTCTCCTTTTGAAAGTGCTGGATGTCCTCAACCAATTTCTGGGCCAGATCCCATTTCGTTTTCTCCTCCTTGAGGTGAGTACCGTGCAGTCGTTTCACATCGCGAGGGTGAAAGACAGCTTTCATGGGCCGGATGGCTTCAAGCTCTCCCCTCACCTGTTCCAACAAGCTGGTCTCCAGCACGCCGGAATTGATGGCAGCCGCGTAGGCATCCTCCTCAAAGATGTCCCAAGCAGCAAAAACAAGGTCATCAATTCCCGCCAGCGGAACAAAATCCGCAATCTTTGGAATTCTTTTCTCAGTGCGCTTACCCAGACGGACAGTGCCCATCTGGGTGAGGGACCCAATGGGTTCTCCCAGACCCTTTTTGATGGCTTCCACTCCAGCGATAAAGGTGGTACTGACTGCGCCGAGGCCAATCAGCAGGACTCCCAGCTTACCTTTTGCATCCGCGATTTCTATTTCCTTCTCACTCATACTCGATCCTCCTTAACAATTTCTGAGATGTCAGCGATCCTCAAGAAAAGCTGGGAGATATCATGCAAGAGGCGCAAACGATTTCTCCGCAGCTTTTCGTCCTCGGCCATCACCAGGACCTTGTCAAAAAAGGGATCCACACTCTTTCTCAACCCGGCAATCTGCCTCAGGGCAGAAACATAATCACCCACCTTGAGATTGTCGTCCACCTTTGGTCTGATTTCCGAATAGGCACGGAAAAGGGTACGTTCCTCGGGTTCAATCAGACTCTCCGTGTTGACCTCTGACACCTCAATGGGCTGGTTGGCCAGAATATTCTTCGTCCTCTTGAAAGCAATGGCCAGAGCCTCAAAATCCTCTTCGCCCCGAATCCCAGACAAAGATTCGGCCCTCTGGTAGGCGTCGTAGACTCCATGAATTTCAACTGCCAGAACTGCATTCAAGACATCATAGGATATTCCCTTCTCCTTGAAAATAAAACGCACACGCCTACGCAGAAAATCCAGGACCGCCTCGCAGACTTCCTGACTCTGTGTTTCGGCTGGGAAGTTTTTCTGAGTCAACTCCACCAGATACCGCAAGGAGTGGTCCATTCGACGGTCGAACAGGACTTTGACCAGGGCTTGAGCCTGCCGCCGCAAGGCAAACGGATCACTCGAGCCCGTGGGAACGATGCCGATGGCAAAGCAGCCGACAATGGTGTCCAGCTTATCAGCGATCGAGAGAAAGGCACCCAACTCCGTCGAGGGGGAGGCATCTTCCAGAGATACCGGTTCATAATGTTCATAGATCGCCTTCCAAACTTCTTCAGGATAACCTTCCTCACGGGCATATACTCCGCCCATCACTCCTTGAAGCTCAGGAAATTCACGGACCATTTCACTCAGGAGGTCAGTTTTACAAAGCCTGGCCGCTGTCTTCAGATGTGGATCCTCAGACAACTCACCGCACAGCCTCTGAAGACGCTCCGTCTTGGCACCGTAAGTCCCCAACTTTTCCTGAAAGAGGACGTTGTCTAATGCCTCCACACGTTCCTCGAGCCGCTTTTTCCGATCCGCCTTCCAAAAGAAAGCGGAATCCTCCAATCTGGCCTTCAAGACCTTCTCGTGTCCCTTTTGAATCGTCCCCTCGGGGTCACCACTGGTGTTGATCACCGTCAAAAAGTAGGGTTGGATCTCTTCTTCTTCGTTGACCACAGAGAGATACTTTTGATGGTGACGCATCACTGTAATCAGCACTTCCTGGGGAAGTTCCAGAAAGGCTTGGCTGAAGCTCCCACAGATCACGGTGGGGTACTCGTTGAGATGGACGACTGTTTCCATCAAGTGGGAGTCAGGAAGAATCTGCAGACCCTCCGGAAGCACGCCTTCAATCTCTCTGGTGATCTTGACCCTTCTCTCCTCTACATCCGCCAGGACATAGTTTTTCCGCAACTTTTCCAGGTAATCATCGATCTCAGACAGCTGAATTTCAGGCTGTCCCAAAAAGCGATGTCCCCGTGTCACATTGCCCGCCCGAATCCCCTCAAACTCCAAGGGAAGGACTTGGTCATTCAAAAGTGCCAGGCACCAGCGCAGCGGTCGAATGAACCGAAAGCGACTTTCCCGCCAGTACATGTTCTTGGGCCAGGAAATCGAGGTGACCACCTGGGGCAGAATTTCCTGGAGGACTTCCGCCAATAACTTTCCTGGGATTTTCTTCCGATAACCCACATAGGGTCCTCGCTCGGTCTCCACCATCTCCAGGTCCACAACAGCCAGACCCCCTTTTCGGGCAAAGCCTTCCACGGCCCGGGTCGGCTTGTTCTCCTGGTCGTAGGCGACTGATTGAGAAGGACCCAGGACAACTTCCTCCCGCTCCGGCTGGCGATCTGGTAATCCCTCCAGCAGGAGAGCCAAACGACGAGGCGAGGCAAATGATTGCATCGCTTCAAAGGGTAGGCTAGCTCCCTCCAGCAGTTCTTCACAGCTTCGACACATCTGCTCCAGAGCTGGGGAGATCATGTCGGCCGGGATCTCCTCCAAACCCAGTTCAAACAGGAATTTGTTCTTCTTGCTTCTCGACATACTGCTGGGCGATTTTCAACGCAAGGGAACGCACGCGAGCGATCACTCCGACTCTTTGGGTCACACTAATCGCTCCACGACTGTCTAACAGGTTAAAGGTGTGAGAGCACTTCAGGCAATATTCATATGCGGTAATGATACATATTTTTTCTAAACAAAGATGACTCTCTTGCTCGTAAAGATAGAAAAGCTCAAAA
>JAPUKI010000410.1 GCA_027295745.1 Acidobacteriota bacterium | reverse complement strand
AAAATAACGTCTCCTTTTCCCTTCTTTGAATTTACCGATACAATCACGGACTTCATCGAACAAAGTGCTCAGATCTCAGGGCACTCCAGAGGGCACTCCAGGATGAAGACTCAACCTGCCACACCAGATCCCCTAAACCGGGCAAGCCCGATCCTCCCTTCTCAAGACCGGCCCAATCACGACACTCAGGTAGAATTTATTAAGGGGACCGGCCCCAGACTCACCGATGAGACCCAGCATCTCTTACAAGCTCGCATTCAAGCTGCCGGGCTGATTCTGAGTATTGCCGTGGGAATTTTCTTCATTCATGGTCTCTTCTTCGCCGAGGCCACCCCGCTGCGGATCATGCACCTCTTCCTTCTACTTCTTTTAGGAAGTTCAACGGCGTTCGTACACAAAAGCCGATCCCTCTCGCTCAAGCAACTCAGAATGCTGGAATTGGCCATGATCGGTTCGGTTATCGTTTACCTGGCCGCTGTCCAATATTTGGCTCTCGCCCAACGCGCAGTTGAGCGCTCGCTTCCGATGATGACCCTTGCCCGTGAAAATGCCTTACTTCCCTTCCTGGGTTTGATGATTATCTACGGAATGTTCATTCCTAATGATTGGAGAAGGGCCTGTCGGGTCATCATCCCTATCGCCGCGGTCCCGGTGTTAGTCCAATTCCTGGTCCGTCTTCAATATTCAGGGTCCATTCCTCGCTTTCTAGTCAGATCCGAGGGGTTTAGAGCTGTGGCTCTGGAACGCATGACGGAATCGGCGATCTACCTTCTTTTAGGAGCTGTTATTGCGATTTACGGCACTCATATTGTCAATTCCCTGAGACAACAGGCGTTTGAGGCCAGGCAGCTGGGTCAGTATCAGCTCACCGAAAAGATCGGTCAAGGCGGCATGGGAGAAGTCTGGAAAGCAAGTCACCGACTGTTGGCACGGCCCGCTGCCATCAAGCTGATTCGACCAGACATGCTGGGTGCTCAGGATACCGGAGAGGCCCAAACCATTCTGCGTCGCTTCGAACGGGAGGCCCAGGCCACGGCAGCTCTCAGCTCACCCCACTCCATCATCCTTTACGATTTCGGATTGACCGAAGACGGTACGTTTTACTCGGTGATGGAATTCCTCAACGGACTGGATCTTGAAACTCTGGTGGGACGCTTCGGTCCCGTGCCGCCGGCCAGGACCGTACACATGCTTCACCAGGCCTGCCAGTCTCTCATCGATGCACACCACAACCATCTGATCCATCGTGACATCAAACCGGCTAATGTGTTTACCTGTCGCCTCGGACAAGTGTACGACTTTGTGAAGGTACTGGATTTCGGGCTGGTGAAATCCCAGGCACAGGACACTGAAGCTGAGACTCGGTTGACCCAGGGTTTGACCGGAACGCCGGCCTACATCTCACCGGAGCAGGCACTCAAAGGCACCGCGGACGCAAGATCCGACATCTATGCCTTGGGATGCGTGGGCTATTGGTTGCTGACCGGGCAACCCGTTTTTGAGGGAAAAACCCCTCTGGATACCATCTTCAGCCATGCTCAGAAGCCTCCCGTTCCACCTTCTCACAGGACTGAGCAAGAGGTTCCGGAAGCATTGGAGAAGATCATCCTGAAGTGTCTGGAAAAGGAGCCCGAGAAACGCCCCCAGAGTGCCGCTGAGTTGGCGAGCCTCCTGGCGAATTGCCCGCTGGAGGACGAGTGGGGCCCCCAACAGGCCAGTGAGTGGTGGCAGCTTCACCTACCTCGAGGCTAACTGTTCAGCAATTCGCTGAGTACTGTAGCCATCTCCATAGAAGGAGTGAAAGCGCTCCTTGGCCTTGAGCCGTGGGGTCTGGTAAGCCCACTCCATGGCTTCCAGAACCTGCTCGGTACGAGTCCCTGCAAGCCGTGCCAACCCTGCCCGAATGGCCTCGTTTCTTTCCGTGGCTTTTCTGCACACCACCGCTGGAACACCCAGCGCGGCTGCTTCTTCCTGAATCCCTCCGGAGTCCGTCACCACAAATTGACAGCACTCGAGAAGATGGCAAGTCTCAGCATAGGTCAAGGATGATTTCATGAAAACACGGGGATTAGAGGCTAAGAATCTTTCGGCCGGCCCACTGGCTGCGAGGTTTGGATGAATCGGATAGATCAACGCCAGATCCGTATGCAGTTCCAAGAATCGACTCAATGCCTCAAACCATTGGGCCATTCCCTCCCCCTTATTCTCCCGACGATGAGCCGTCAGCAAGACGGCTTTCAATTGGTCTCTTTCAATTCTTTCTCGGATCTCCCTGGAGACTTCGGACTCGGGCATATCAAGTGTCATCCGGAGTGCATCGATACCCGGATTCCCAGTTAGGAGAACGCAATCGGGATCTATCCCTTCGGCCAGGAGAACGTTTTTGGCATCCTCTGTGGGAGCAAAATGAAGATCAGCCACAAGGGAGATGAGGCGGCGGTTCGCTTCTTCGGGATACGGGTTCTGCAAATCGTACGACCTCAACCCTGCTTCGGAGTGGGCCACCTTAACGTGATATTGAAACCCTGCCCAACTCGCCATCGCTGCACTTGTCGTATCCCCTTGAACAAGAAGCCAATCC
>JAPUKI010000041.1 GCA_027295745.1 Acidobacteriota bacterium | reverse complement strand
CTCAACCGGAGAGACGCCGTGCTGGTCGATATCCTGGGGAAGATGCAGGGGCCTCTGACCCAAATGGATATCTCCTGCCAACAGGACCTGGCTCTGCATCATCTCCCCTTGCAGCCCCAGCCTACTCAAGGGTCTGGCGGCTATGACAACAAGCTAGCATTAATCGCAACACCAGCCGTTTCAGTACAAATAAAGGCTAATTTAATAGGCCCCTAGTTTATCCTTCCTATCTGCCATTCAGGATTCCCCACCGTTGAGACCCCGATGGGAAGCCTTGGTGGCCATGGAGTTTATGGATAGGAAATTTAACCCGGTATGCGTCATCCGGGCTAAGTGTCTCGTTCCCTAAATACGATGATGTTTGCTGATGGGGCTTGCGAGGGGAGATCAAGGAGCGAGGAGGAGGCGATGTAGGGACATCGCGTCGTCGTCGCTTCGCGAACTCGACGCCGTCGCGCTCGCCACAAACGTCACCGTATTTATGGAACGAGCTACAAAAAGGAAACGATCCAGCAATCCAAGTGCTTTGTGGAACGCGGCTGCTCAGGAGGGCGGGTATGGGGCTTTTATTGAACCTTTACTGCACGGTTACCAATAAATTCCTGAAATCATTCAGGCACTCTCGGCATGCTTTCACATAGCGATCAATCTTCAGGTCTCCAGCCAGGGAAGAATCAAAGTAAATCTCTACATCGGCTTCGACTTCTCGACCCCGAAAAGCTGCGCAATGGAAACACAATCCTCTTTTTGAGGCTTCCGCCCCAATGAGGGTACTCTGCTTGATCGATTCAGTGGTCACCACTTCTTCACCATCAACGACGACGATTTCCAACATGACTCACAATCTCCTGAAAAAATTGGACATCAATTCTCTATGCACTCCTGAGTCAAGCAAGTCATGTGCCACTCTTGAGTGCGCTCCGAGAAAGACCCGCCAGTTCGGAAATAAAGCTTTATAAATCAATCACTTAAGATCATTATTGCGAATCCTTGGCTCGCTTGAGCAAGTTTGGAGTCCTCTCCTCTCTGTCAACCTCAGATGACAAACCCCTGGTGGCTAAAAATCGTAATATTCATCACCCGCATGAGTCTAAGAGGCATCCGAGCCGATTGGAGAAGGTGTCAACAAATCTTCACAGGAGAGAGGGTCTTGTTGATCAGGTGTGAGGTAATACTATTGGCCGTTCACGACATCACGGGCGGCCTGTCGAACCCGAGAGTCGTCGTCGTCGACGTGGCGGGCCAGTACTTCGGCTACTCGAGGATCGGACATTTGCGCCAGAGCGAAAGCGGCGGTGGCACGAACTAGAGGACTTCTTTTCTTGAGGAAGGAGAAAAAGCCCTGCGGGGCTAGGAGCTGAGCCAGTGGCTCAATACTGGCGGGGTCGGCTATTTGTCCAAGTGCCCGGCAAGAGGCAATTATGCGCTTCTGGTCCTTTGCGGATTCGAGCAGGGAAACAAGCACCTGGGCAGCTCCGGCGGGCTTGATTTTACCCAAGGACGAAATGGCCGCCGTCGCTATAGTCGGATCTTGGTGGCTGGTACGTTCGACGAGAAGTGATGTAAGACGTTCGTCGTTCAACCGTTCAACCAGACGAAGTGCGGCTCGCCGTACTTTAGGGCTTTCGTCATCTAGAGCGAAATCCAGCTCTTTTTTCAGATCTCGGGTGATTCTATCAATCACCTCCAGTATTCTCACGCGCTGCTGGGCAAAGCCCTCCAACACCAGTTCACGTTTCAAAAGGGTGACCGGCTCTGGCCCGAGCTCGCCAAGCAAACGGGAAGCACTCAGTCTCGCCTCCAGGTTATCTTCCTCCTTGATGACATCAATAAGCAACGGAGTGGCCACGGGTCCCAGACTACCGAGTAGTTGGGTGGCCTCTTGCAACCGGGTGGGTTCCTGTGATTTGAGGTTCTCCGAAAGTACCCGCCGAGTTTCGGGCTCCAGTTCACGAATGAATGCCGGCAGGGTTCCTTCTCCTCTTTCCTTCAGTTGTCGCTGGCGCTTGCCGAGATGGGTGAGGGTTCGGCTGGCTCGCCTGTAGTCCCCAAAGTGGATGAGGCTGGTCGCGGTTCGGTAAAGCAATGTGCCCATTTCTTCGAGCAGTCGAGGTTCCTCCTCTTCCGCCAAAGCAAGGAGAAGAGGATCTGTCAGAAGTTCCACTAACTGAGGCTGAGAGGCAAGACCCAAATCTTTCAGCAAACTGCCACAAACATGGATGACCTTGGTGCGGATCGTCGGGGTCTGGAGTGCAAAGTCCTGAAACAATTGTTGGATGATCTGTCCAGACTGCTCTTCATCTCCTTTGAGAAAGAGATCGCGCAGCCCGATTTCTGCGGATTGGAGAAAAGCGTCAGTCAGCTGTCCTGTCTCGGGTTCTACAACCGCCGGTCCTGATGGGCCTGCAGCTGCATAAGGTCGGACCTGCTCAGGTTCTAGATTTGCCTCGGTGGCAGCCCCCTCCGAGGACTCTTCCTGGCCTGTCCCAATGCCAACCCTCTTCTCCAGGATTCCATAGGTACGCTGGTCAAAGAGGATTCCGGTTAGCCCCTGCACCCTGGCTAATCGATGCCAAACCTCCCCATCAAATCCATCGACCGGAGGTTCACGGAGTGCAGCAATAAAGATTCTCAGTTCTCGAGTGGAGACGTGTTTCAGGAATGATAGACTTCTGAGTCCTATGGCTTCCAAGAGGCGGAGAAATCCATCAGCGATGGCCTTGAAATCCTTGGTATCCACCTTTTGGCCGTTGACTAAAAGAACCTCCTGGACCCGCGCCAGAGTGAGGGCGGGCCGTTTCTCTAGAAGGGTTTGAAGAACTGCCCGCAGCTCTTCAATGGAGTCGGTGATCACCTGGCTCTCTGGAGGGTAGAGCTTAATATTGGTCGAGGTCGTCAGCAGACTCCGGACGAGGCTTGGAATCTGGGTCAAATCCTGCTCATCCAGCTCTCGATCAGCAGCATGCAGGCTGGCAGAATCGCTCCCGGGTGGAGATGGGGCATCTCCCTGCAAGGTCCCGGCGACCGTAAGCCTTCTGTCCGACTTCACCATGGCGGTGTAGCGTACCTGTTCGAGTTCGATGTGAAGGAGGTCGTGTTTCGCTACAAAACGCTGCCAGAAGCGCCGATCAATCATTCTCGTGCTGACTTGATCCAAGGACTCCAGCATAACCCTCAGCTCGTTTCCGGTGAGACCTCGAGAAAAGGCAATGCCCTGCAAGGAGAGACGACTCATGAGGATGACGAGAGCCTCGGCGACGGATTTGAATTCAGAGACATCCAAGGGTTCGCCGTTCACGGACAGAACCTTTTTCGCCTGAGTGATATTGAGGCGGTCATTGTGAGCCAGGATTCTGTCAATGGATTCCTTAAACTGTCCGGTAGCACTGACGATGGCTGGGCTGCCGGATGGGTAGAGCTTGATCTTACGATGGGTTGTCAACAGCCCACGAATCACCTCTGGGACATGGACCAGGGCGGCGGGAACCAAGGGGACGTCCGGAGGGCCACCATCGGACAACCTTCCTCCGGTGTAGTCTAGGGCTTCTTCCGCATTGA
>JAPUKI010000409.1 GCA_027295745.1 Acidobacteriota bacterium | reverse complement strand
TCGCTTCTACTGGGGGGCAATTGATGCCACCCATCATGGGGTCTGCTGCCTTCATCATGGCGGAAATGGTGGGGATTTCCTACCTTTCGATCGCCTTATACGCAACCATTCCCGCTGTGGCTTACTATGTCGCCGTTTTTTTAATGGTGGACCTGAAGGCTAAAAAGGAGGGGCTCCTGGGTCTGAAGGCCGAGGAGCTGCCGTCGCTCGGTAAGCTCAAGACCCGCCTGATGCTGCTGGTCCCCATGGGAGTCCTGGTCTACCAGATCTTTGCCGGATATTCTCTGCAGAGAGCGGCTTTTACGGCCACCCTGGCAGTCGTTGTCGCCAGTCTGTTCAGCCGTGCCACTCGTATGTCTCCCACTGACATTCTAAAGGCTTTGCAGATGGGAGCACGTCGTGCCGTGGGTGTGACCGTACCCGCAGCTGCCGCGGGTATCGTGGTGGGAGTGGTTTCCTATACCGGCATTGGCCTCAAGTTCTCCAGCCTGATCATCATGACTTCGGGCGGCTATCTGCTGCCGGCACTGGTTCTGATCATGCTTGGCTGCATCATCATGGGGATGGGTATGCCCACCAGCGGCGCCTACATTATGGGCGCTATTCTGATGGCCCCCGCCCTGCAGGCGATGGGTGTCGAGATTATCCCGGCCCATCTGTTCGTCCTTTATTTTTGTGCTCTTTCCATGGTGACCCCACCTGTCGCCCTGGCCTCTTATGTCGCTGCCAGTATTAGCGGGGCGGGTATCATGGAGACGGGTTGGCGGGCTTTCCAACTAAGTCTGGCCGGTTTCCTCATTCCCTACGCATTCGTCTTTAATCCCGCCATCGTTTTGCAGGGCAGTTGGGACGAGACGTTGTGGACTGCGGGCTCGCTTCTGCTCGGTATCTATGCCCTGTCAGGGGCCATTATGCAGTATCTGTTCCGGCCCAATCGGAGGTGGGAAACCCTGTGCCTGTGGGCGTCTGCCTTCCTGTTGATCTCTCCAGAATCCATCACCGATGGAATCGGACTCCTGGTACTCCTTTTAGTCGTGCTCAACCAGAATCGCAGAACTCCTGCTACCCAGGCAGTGGAAAAGCGGCCCGTTTAGTCTTTCTTCTACTCGATCGGCCAGCTGGTTTGAATGGAGTCGGCCAGTCCCGTTATTTTCAGAATGTGCTCCTGCCTGTTGCGCACCTCTTTGTAGAGGGCTTCTTCGTCCACGGTCTGAATACGCCCCTCTTTCATCACCACCGCTCCGTCTACAATAACCGTGCGAGCACTACTACCGGGCGCCGAATAGACGAGATTGGAGATGGGATTGTAAAGAGGCAACCAGTCAGGGGTGTTGGTGTCGTAAATGGCGACGTCTGCTTTCTTGCCTGCCTCGAGGCTGCCGATTTCCGTGTCCCATAGGCCACAGGAGGCCGCGTTTCGGGTGGCCATTTCCAACACTGTCTCCGGGTGGAGCACTGTGGGGTCCAGCCGAACCTCTTTGTAGGCGGTGCTCAAGACGAACATCTCCGTCATCAGATCGACAATACCGGAACAGGCATGGTCCGAGCCGATGGACACCTTGACCCCTCTCTCCAGAAGTTCCGGAATGGCTCCCATTTGAATGTTGCCATAGGCGTTGTGGAGGCTGGAGCTGGCACAAGCCACCACTTTGACGTCGAACTCGCCAAGCAGAACCAACTCTTTCGGGCTTAACCAGCCGCAGTGCGCCAAAAGGACATGGGGACCCAGAGCTCCAATGGCATGGAGCCTTTCGATTTCGGGCAGGTTGTGCTGACGCAAAGAAGCATCTCGTGTTTCTTTGGCAAAACAGGCGTGTGCCTGAACCAGGATTCCAGCCTCATCGGCCTGATGCGACATGCGCTGGATGAGCTCATCACTGCAGTTATTCACCCCACGGAAGGAAAGGGAAGCCCGGATGCGGCCATTGTGGGTATGGTGGAAGTCCTCAATTACCTGCAAACCGCTGGCCAGGGCAGAATCGGTGGTTTCCTGAAACCGGGAGGGCAGGGTCCCGAAAGCCGATTTCGCCAAGTCCATGCTGCTTTTGGCCACAATCGCCCGGATTCCACTCTCGGCCACGGCCTTCACCGTCTCCTGGGGATGATAATTCCCTGGATCGATAAAGCAGGTCACCCCATGCCGGATGCAGTTGACCGTACACAGGAGAGAGCTGAGGTAACTGTCTTCCGCCGACAGAGCAGCCTCGTAGGGATACATCCGCTCAAACAGAAACTGCTGACTGCCGACTTCATCGGCCAGGCCGCGGCTCATTTGAAAGGAGGAATGTAGGTGCCCATCAATGAGTCCCGGCACCACCACGGCATCTCCAGCTTGCAGTTCCCTCCGGGCTCGATACTTGGACATCAGCGCATCGGTCTTGCCCACTTCCACGATGGTGTCCCCTTGGACGGCCAACGCGCCGTCTCGATAGATCTGGCGCTTTTCGTCAAGGGTGATCAGCCAGTCGGCGCCGTGCACCATCAAGTCCACCTCACGCATAGACTTACCTCTCCAGATTTTCGCCATCAGGTGTGTCCACTGGGCTTCCCGATCGGGCCCTACCGCAACAAACCCAGAGGGTGAGAAATGTGGGTTAGGCTTCGGGAGTCCATTCCAGCTGTCCTTTCACCTTGAGTTCTACAGCGACGTTGGTCTGACCCTCGGAGCCTGGCAAGGACCGGTGGGCAATGCCGCGAGGGATAATCAGCATTTCTCCACGATCGAGTGTCACAGTCCCCATCTCCGTTTCCCAGATGAGAGACCCTTCTATGCAGATGATCACTTCGTCGGCATCGTTGTTTCGATGCCAAAAGGACATGGGCTCCTTCGTCCGCTTGGACAGGTCTATTCTGAGATGCTCTGAAGTTGCCAGGGGCAGTGGAGTACCTTCGGCCTGAGCGTAGTTGGAAGGCTGGTATTTGGAGTCAAAGAGGTTCACCTTGCGAACCCATTTCTCAGCCCCTTCTACCTGGCACTCCACCGGAGAACAGGGACGCTTGTAGTCAATATTGCGTCCATTGGTTGTGATTCTCTCGATATACTCGGCCATGATCAGCTCCTTCCTTTGCTGGTTTCTCCATACCTTACACCAACCCGCAAGGCAAAGGAACCGTTCTGTTTCGCCGTAATCGGCTGGACCATTGGCTGCGCAATTGTGTATGGTTTCAGCCTACGGGTATGGAAAGCTACTTGCTCATGTGTTCTCTGCTGGTCGTGGCGCCGCTATGGGCTGCTGACCGGCTGACCGGGCGCTCTTTTGCCACTCGTTCTGAAGTCATCGCTCACAATGGGATGGCCGCCACCAGTCACCCCCTGGCCACCCAAATCGCTATCGAC
>JAPUKI010000408.1 GCA_027295745.1 Acidobacteriota bacterium | reverse complement strand
CCAAGGCCTTCGGCTGGTACGACAACGAGTATGGGGGCTACACCAACCTGCTGGGTGACTTGACCGTTCACGTTCACCAGGTCCTCGATTAAGAACTCCCTTTCATAAATACGGTAACCTTTGCGGATGGGGCTTGCGAGGCCAGGTCGCGACGAGAGACAAAGAGATTGCCCGCAATCCCCATCCGCCCGAAGGGTTGGGGCGGGACAGTCCCATGTTTTTGTTGCTCCTCCTCGCCGATGTCCCTGCATCGCCTCGTCGTCGCGCTTCGATCTGGGCTCCGTCGCGCTCCCAGCAAACGTTATCGTATTGATGAGGGTGAGTACGATGGGAACTGATCTGGGCTGTTGGTCAACAGAGCGTCCACGTCCAGAGTGTAAAGGTAGTAAGCCATCTCCACTCGCAGGTTCAAGAATCCCTTGCCAACCGCAGACGACTGAAAAAGATAGGGAGTTACAGTCAGATCCGCGTTGTGAGCCCATTCTACGATGGCGGGGTTGGCCATGAGAAAGTTCTTCTCCGGACTAATGCCTCTGGCAAATTCCTTCACCTTCAGGAGTCCAGCCGGGGAAACCCACTGGCTATTGCGTTCTCCCAGCAGCATCACCAGTGGTAAGGCGACTTTCAATTCCAGCGCCATTTTTTGCAGACTCTCAGCACTGAAGGCTTGAATAACGACGGGGGTGCGTGGATCTGCACCTGGCTGATCCAGGTCATTCCTCTCCAGTTCGGTTAAGACCAGCCTTTCCATATCGAAGCCATGCAGACCGTAAACCTCAGGAGTCTTGATTTCGGGAAACAGACCAGCCTTACCGCGGATCGCCTGGATCGCCTCCCGCCAAGTAGGAATAAGTGCACCCGCAAATCTCTCATGAAACCAGGAGCCAGCATCCAACTGTTTGATCTCCTCCAGCTTGAAGTCGTAAACGAACCACTGCCTTTCAGTTCCTCCAGCGCGGCTGACTTCGCGGTAACGATCCGGAAAAATCTCTTCGACGTTGGTGGTGCGCTCCAGAGTCAAATCATGCAGGCAAACCAAAACACCGTCCTTGGTGATTTGTAAATCTTGCCCCACGAAATCAGCGCCTTGCTCGATCGCCAGACGGTAAGCCTCCAGTGTGTGCTCGGGAGCAGATTCGGAGGCTCCCCTATAAGCAACGACCGTTTTCTTGGTGTACTGGGCAAAAGCTTGAGTGGGCACGAAAACAATCGCAAGCAGCACAAAGAAACTGCTTGTGCTCGTGACCACAGACCAGATCATCCTTGTCAGGTTAAATCTCTCCATACTCTAACCTGGACGGATTGAAACTGCCGGATAGGTTAGGAGTTAAATCGCTCCTCGGCTGCCTCCCAGTTGATGAGGTTCCACCAGCTATTCACGTACTCGGCTCGACGGTTCTGGTACTTGAGATAGTAAGCATGCTCCCAGACATCCAGGCCGATAATGGGGAATTTACCCTCCATCAATGGGCTGTCCTGGTTGGCAGTTGACACGACTTGCATATCTTTCAATAACCAAGCCCAACCTGAACCAAATCGCCCCATGGCGGCGGCGGAGAATTTTTCCTTGAATTGCTCAAACCCGCCGAAGGAACTGTTGATTGCTTCACCAAGATTGCCCACTGGCTCACCGCCCTTGTCGGGGGCCATCATCTGCCAGAACAGGGAGTGGTTGGCATGGCCGCCACCACTATTTCTCACAGCTGTACGAAGATTCTCACCAACGGCAGCACAGTTATTGGCTAACAATTCTTCAACACTCTTGCCCTCGAGTTCAGGTGCCGATTGGACGGCTTTGTTGAGATTGGCCACGTAAGTAGCGTGGTGTTTCCCGTGATGGATCTCCATGGTTGTCTGGTCGATATGGGGTTCCAGGGCCTGGGAAGGATACGGTAAATCGGGAAGAGAAAATGACATCGTGCCTCCTTTTCGCCCCAGACCTTATCAAGCTCGAACAACTTCAGCAACTCCAAGCCCGGCTTATGCATAGGTTCTCGTCATGAAGCGGCGAAGGCGCCGGAAAACAGAGCCGTGGGCTTTAGCCCACGGGCCCGCAGGCTAAAGCCTGCGGCTCCGGCTGGCGTGCTCGGTCGGCCCCCTTGCGGGTCGCGCAACGCTGGCGGTGCAGCACACCGGATGATTTCTTCACTGCGCTCAAATGAAGGCGGCGGGCTGCAGTAGAGAACTCATGCATAATCCGGGCTTGTATGGTGGGTTTGTGGCTTCGTGCTATTCCAGAATTTCCCGCAGGGCCGCTTCATAGGCAGCATAAGTGGGGTCATCGAAAAGGACAAACCGGATGACTGCCGGTTTTTGGTTTTCCTTCAGGAAAGAGATGACCGTGCTGAGAGCAGTGCCAGCGGCCAAATCCACAGGATACCGATAGGCTCCGGTCGACAGGGAGGGACATGCCACACTCCCACAACCGTTTTCAACGGCCAAGTCAAGACACTTTCGATAGGCGCTGGCCAGACTCTCCTGTTCGCCGCGATCCCCGCCGCTCCAGACCGGTCCCACGGCATGAATGACGTACTGGGCCGCAAGCTTGCCAGCACCCGTGATCACAGCATCACCCGTAGGACAACCCTGAGGATATGTTTGGCGAGTCTGGGCCATGATGCTCGGACCTCCAGCCCGGTGGATAGCCCCATCGACGCCTCCACCGCCAGCCAAACGACTGTTAGCGGCATTGACGATGGCGTCACTCTGCTGCTTGGTGATGTCACCTGTGACCAGTTCCAAGGTACAGGTTCCGATCTTGAGATCCATCACCGCTCATCCAACAAGCGTCCCACCACAGCCACATCGTTGGTGGGAAGTTTGCAGACATAGTCTTCGCAGATGTAGGCAGTTGCTTTGCCATCAATTTGCCTCAGGCTGTCCAGAATCTCCAGAGTGGCGACCAGGCGCTGTTGGGCAGGTCCCCCGTCGGCTAGAACGAGTATCTTGTTTGGAATAAATCGCTGATGAACCTCGCGCAGAATCGCCTTTGTGTCGAGTGAATCTCTCTGACCAGCAATGAGAATCTGCTTGGGCTTGTCCAAGGAAAAATTTAATGCCACCATCATCTGAGGCATAGCCTGGGGCCAGGTTTTCAGCCTGCCCTCAAAAGCTTGAATCGACCCTATCGCCATTTCTCTCCACTCCTCTTTTCCAGTCATCTGAGAAAGGCGAAGCAGATTCAGGACCGCGATGGAATTGGGCGAAGGCTCAACTCCATCGTAGTCTTCTTTCATGCGGACCAAGATGGACGGGTCCTTTCCAGTTGTGTTGTAAAAACCTCCATTGTCGGGGTCCCAGAACAGTCGATTCTGGATCTCGGTCAGGTCCATGGCCAAAATCAGCCAGCGACCCTCCAGAGAGGTTTCGTACAGATCCAGTAGTCCCTGAATGAAAAAGGCGTAGTCGTCAAGCAAGCCTTCGATGGCCGCTTCCCCTTCTCGATAGCGTCTCCTCAAGCGCCCAGATTGCTTGTCGTACAGTTTCTCGGAGATGAGTGTGGCGGCCCCTTCAGCGGCCCTGAGATATTTCGCCTCTTGCAAGACCTGATAGCCCTTGGCCATTGAGGAAATCATGAGACCGTTCCAGGCAGTGAGCACCTTATCATCCAAACCAGGACGAGGCCTTTTCGAGCGAACTTCCAGAAGTCTCTGCCGGCCTCGTTGAAAAATGCCTTGGATCTCATCTTGAGATTTCCCAACTTGTTTCGCCCTCTGTTCCAGATCTGACGAAGCATGCAGCAGATTCTTGTTCTTAAACTCTCCAAAGGCGTCCCGCTCGATATTGCCGTCCCTCTTGACTCCATAGTAGTCGAGGAAAAAAGCCTCACCTTCTTCGAGGAG
>JAPUKI010000407.1 GCA_027295745.1 Acidobacteriota bacterium | reverse complement strand
ATCATCCGTATAGACACACCCAATGAGATGACCTATTACCGGCACGGAGGAATTTTACAGTACGTCCTGCGAACGCTGGGGACTGAGGACTGAGACAGGAGTCGGAAGATAGGAGTCAGGAGTCAGAATTCAGAAGATTGTTCCAACTTGGAGCCTGAAACCTGAAACCTAACCACTGGCAACAGATCTGAGACCTCAGAACTCAGTTCTCCTGCTCCCGCTTGCATTCTCACCTGAAGTATCTTAGCCTCGACAGGCCATGACGGGACAAGTCCCTAGCCCCGCAGAGATTGAAAACATTCCCATCTTCCCTCTTCCAAATGTGGTCTTCTTCCCTCACACTCTGCTGCCTCTTCACATCTTTGAGCCAAGATATAAACAGATGATTGCGGATGCTCTTCAGGGCGACAGGCAAATCGGGATGGCGCTGTTGCAACCGGGCTGGGAGAGTAGATCTTCCGAAGGCGCGAAAGTCTTCAGCATTGGCGGCTTGGGGGTGATCAGTGAATACAAAGACTTGGCAGAGGGCAAGTATGACCTTCTCTTAAGTGGTCGCTGCCGCTATAGGATTATTGAGTTTATTCAGGAGACTCCCTATCGGATTGCTCGTGTCAAGCTCTTGAGCGAGGTGATGCCAAACCGCCTGGAGACGACAGACATCTCGACTGAATTGGCTCTGAGTTTCCGCGAGCTGAACGAAGAGGACACCTATCCGGAATTGGGAATGGATGTCTTGGAGAAACTCGATTTCCCGACCTTGGTCAACTCCATCTGTTCCTCATTGAATCTTTCTGTATATGATAAGCAAGAGCTGTTGGAGATGGATAGTTTAAAGATGAGATCCACCAGCATTCTGGGCATCCTGCGAAGACTGCTTGCCCAAAAGCGTGTGGTGTCGAAATTTCGCCATTTACAGCCCAAGGACCCGAGTGTCAACTAATCCCCAGGATAGCCGTAAGCGCTGGTGCCGGTGGCTTTTTTCGCTTGCATTGCTGTGCTGTTCCTCTGCGGTAGGGGTTTCCGCGCCGTCTCAGGACCCTGGCCAGGGGGAGCCTGGGCTCAGTGAAGATCGGCCAATTCTCAGTGATCGGATAGTGAGTTACCGCATCGAGGTTCGCCTCGATCCCCTTGAGAAAATTGTCAAAGGGTATGAAATTCTGAGCTGGGAGAATCGAAGCGGACAGGCACTTGAAGATTTCTGTTTTCACCTTTACTTGAATGCCTTCAAGAACAACCGCTCCACCTTTGTCCGGGAGAACAGCTTCCGATCGCTTTGGGACTCGGTTGAGGAGGTTCCGGATGACTACTGGGGATACACTGAGATTGAATCGATCCGTGTGTTGGCAAGCGAGAACGTTTCCCGCCATCAAGTCATCAATCTCGATTACATTCATCCGGATGATGACAATCAGGCAGACCGGAGCGTTTTGATGGTTCATCTGGATAACCCACTGCCCTCAGGGGAGGAGATTCAGTTTCGAATCGATTTCGAATCGAAGCTGCCCAGAGGTGCGAGGCGCACGGGATGGAGCGAAGATTACTTTTTCGTGGCCCAATGGTTTCCCAAGATCGGCGTATTCCAAGATGGTCAGTGGAACTGCCACCAGTACCATCAGTCAACCGAATATTTCGCCGACTTTGGAGTGTATGACGTTTCCTTTTCGGTCCCCACAAATTTTGTTGTCGGTGCGACGGGACAGAGAGTCGAGCAACAGGATCATCCCGATGGAACCACTACTTACCGTTACTACCAGGAGAAAGTACACGATTTTGCCTGGACCGCCAGCCCTCGTTTCCTAGAGAAAAGGCGACCCTTTACCGATCCCCGACTGCCCGAAGTGGAAATCACGCTCCTGCTTTTGCCCGAGCACGAAGATCTGGAAGAGAGGTATTTCACCGCTATCCAAAACGCTCTTCACTATTACGGGAGTTGGTTTGGCGCCTATCCTTATGAAACTTTGACGGTTGTGGATCCAGCCTACAGGAGTAACACGAGCGGCATGGAGTATCCCACCTTTGTCACCGGAGGGACCAACTTCTGGGCTCCTGAGAAGGTCCTGTCACCGGAAGGAGTGACGATTCACGAAGTCGGCCACCAATGGTGGTATGGGATGGTGGCGAATAATGAGTTTGAAGAATCGTGGTTGGACGAAGGGCTCAATTCGTGGTCGGAGGCGCGAGTACAAAAGTACAGTTACGAGCCCAGCCGTTTTATGAGACGCCTCTTTGGGGGTATCCCATTTACCTTTAACTCCTTTGAAATCCCTTTTGAAACGGCCAGCTTAGCTGCCGTGCGACGAAATGGGAAGCTGGATGTCATGACCCGTCCAGGCTGGGAATATCTGAGGCGCACCAGCTATCGTACCAACTCCTACAGCAAACCTGAGATGATCCTGTGGACGCTGGAGCGCTGGCTGGGAGAGGAAGTGATGCTTCAGGCCATGAGGACCTACTTTCAGCGATACCAATTCAAGCATCCGACTACCAGTGATTTCATTGCCACCATCAACGAGGTCGCCCAAAGGGATATGGGGTGGTTCTTTGAGCAGACGTTCTTCAGCTCTGAACTGGTGGATTATGGGATCGAAACAGCCAGGTCAGTGAAAATTCCCACGCCCCAGGGACTGTTTGAGGATCAGGAAGAGGATTCTCCCAGCTCCGAAGAAGAGACCGAGGACACACCAGACCAGTACATGACCGAGGTAGTGGTCATGCGGTTCGAGGGAGCGAAGTTCCCAGTGGAAGTTTTAATGGTCTTTGAAGATGGCGAAGAGATCCGCCAAGAGTGGGATGGACAAGATCGATGGCAACGGTATCAGTTGGAAAAGCCCGTTCGTTTGAAGTATGCCGTGGTGGATCCTGAACGGAAACTCTTGTTGGACATTGATCCCACCAATAACAGCCGCTATGCGGAGACAGACAGCGGCTTTTCCCTGGCCACTAAGAAGTGGGCTGCCAAGTGGCTGTTTTGGCTGCAGAACCTATTGGAGACGTTCGCCTTCCTGGCGTGATCATGTTTGGGTCACTGCAGGAAGGTTGGCAGCTGCTGAGACGCCATAAGAAAGCGGTAATCTATCTCTATTTAGCAAACCTGTTTGTTGCCTCCCTTCTACTGTTTCCTTTTATGCAGGTCTTTGAGGATTCTCTGGGGCCGGGATTGTACCGCGAGAAATTAGTGGGAGAGCTGGACTACGACTGGTACGGTCTGTTCCAGGATCGAGTGACGGGATTCGCTTCCACTTTTGCGCCATGGGTGCTGGGAGGAGGTCCTTTTGCACGCAACTTGGAGCTTTTGCTGGACGGAGAACTGACCCAGTTGCCGTGGGCCATCATCTCTTTGGGAGTTCTCTATATTTTGCTCAATTCCTTTCTCTTGGCGGCCGCCGTCGGTTCTTTTGCACTGGAGCCACAAGGCACCGGTATCCGCCAGTTCTTTCGTAATGGCGGGCTGTTCTTCGGCCGGTTTTTCCGGTTAGCCGTACTTGCGGTTTTGGCTTTCTGGTTTGTGGCGAGCTGGATGGTTGAGCCTCTGGGCGAACTGGTGGAGTACCTTACCAACCGGGCACTGACCGACAGGGTCGCCTTTTATTGGAATTTAGCTCGCTATTTGATTGTGCTGGGAATTTTCCTCTTTCTGAATATGTTGTTTGACTACGCAAAGATCCAGACAGCGGTTGAAAACCGCACCAGTGTTTTGTTGGCCTTCATTTCCGCGGTGCGGTTCTGTGTGAGGTATTTCTTTGCAGCTTTTGGTTTTTACCTGTTGATCACTGCTCTGGGATTGGCCTGGGTCATCCTGTACACAAGTTTAGAGGGGCTTTTGCCCCAACAAAGTTGGGGGACTATCCTGCTGGCGATCATTGGCCAACAGCTTTATCTTATGGGCCGCCTCATGGTGAAACTCCTTTTTTACAGCGGCCAGATGCAGTTTTACCTGGGGAAGGAAATGAAATATGGAATGAAGTATGTGGAATATGGGGACAGACTCTAAGCTCCCTCATGGATGATTCGGTCAATTTCCTCTCCCGTACACCGACCCTGTGCAATCTGCTCGAATAGGAAATCGAAGTCCCAGCCTGAGGGCAGTTCCAGTTTCTTAGCCAAATGAGCGCGCTGGAGCGGATGTTGACGATCCATAATCATGGCCTCCAGGTGATGGATGTCCCTGGCACCCTGGGGGCAGTTCTCGATTTCAATGGGCAAGTGGCACCCTTTCAGAACATAGGCCACATTCTCATTCACAAATCCCATGTAATCTTGTTCTTCTGCGGGAGGGCCGTAACCGGAATAGGGGATCTTTTCGACCTCTATCAGGATTCCCTTTTTCCTCTCCAGGAGGCGGTAAAACTGTTTTTCGAGTACGCGATCCAGGGGAACGATGCTCAGTAACCCCTGAGGTTCCTCCCCGGAGTCGTCGAATACATGGGATGCGTCATCCAGGATTTCCTCCAGTACCCGCTGGGCTTCATCTAGAGTCTTGTACTGGATGGCTTTGAGTAGTTCCTTCATGGGACGAACCCATTATAATGAGCAGTCAATGAAGAAACTCTCAAAATTCTCTCTGATTGTTCTTCTGAGCAGCACAATCTGCTGGCTAAGCGTCGTACCGAGTCTGGCCCAGGTCAGAACTACAGACACCTTTGTGGAATATTTGCGCTATCTTGCATCTGATGAGATGAAAGGACGTGGCAATGGCAGTCCAGAGCTTGAGCAGGCAGCTCGCTACATCGCAGATCTCTTCCGCGACTTTGGTCTTTTGCCAGCTGGAAACGAGCAAACCTATTTTCAGGAGTTTGAGCTGGGTCTGGTGCGATCTCTGGGTCCGGAGAACCAGGTAACTTTTGAAACCGGTACTGAGCAGATTCGATTGCAGGTCCAGAAGGATTATGTCCCTCTGACCTCGGGTCCGGATACGGTGGTTCAAGGGCCATTGGTGTTTGCCGGTTTTGGCATCTCAGCACCAGAACTGAACTATGACGATTACAAAGATCTGGATGTGGGGGGGAAGATCGTGCTGGTTTTTGAGCATGAGCCCCAGGAGCAGGTAAAAGATAGTCTTTTTGCGGGGAAGGAGCTCACACCCTACGCAACCGTGCTGCATAAGATTGTAAACGCAAAGGA
>JAPUKI010000406.1 GCA_027295745.1 Acidobacteriota bacterium | reverse complement strand
CGCGCGGGCTTCCGGCAAATTTACCTGGAACATAAACAAGCGTGCCACTTCTTGAAATGGCGTAGTCAACAAGAGTGTTCGTCTGTCTCACTCCCTGCACGACTTGCACGGAGTCACCAGTTACCTCAAGGGCAGCCAGATCGAAGGGTGCTGCCATCAGGTTCCCTGTTCCCCCCTGCTCATAAATCAGATGGCCTGTTGACAAGTAACGTGCTTGCCTGGCGTTTTCCAGGACCACTTTCCGCTCTCCAGTCTCCGGCGATAGCAAAGCAGTCTGATATCCTGTATTTGATCTGATGGTAAAGAGTAAGTCCTTCCCATCCGGTAAGAAGTCGGGAAGACCATACGATAGCCCACCCTCATCGGGATTCACCGTTGCCAGCCTCTCAGGCTCACCCCCATTGGCTGACACCCGGTACAGACCTTGACCAGACTCGAGTGCCGCAGAGAACACAATCGTGTCCTCAAACCAGTCCCCGGTCCGATAACCGAACGGTGCATTGCACAGCGTAATGGGAGATCCCCCTGCCAGCGAAGTCTTCTTCAGCTTATCCACTGTAAAAAACACTATAGACTTGCCATCAGGTGAGAAGAACACCATGCCGCTAGGATTCGCGGTCCCAGGTATCGGTCTATCCAGGAAGTCACCCAAAGAACGCAGGTAGAGCTGTCTCCCTCCCTCCCCAACAGCCATGTAGACAAGCTGTCTTCCGTCCGGTGAAATTGCCACTTCGTTTGCGTTACAACATGCCAACACTGCGGGTGGTGAAGGTCTAATCAGCAACCTGTTTAGTGACTGCTCAGGTGAGGATGGCTGGATCAAGAGCCAGACAGCAAGACCTGCAACGACAGCTCCCAGAACAACTAGACCCACTGTCAAGGCCCACCGCTGTTGTCCAGGTTGGGTCGCACCAGCCACATCTGTTGGTGATGCAGTGACAGGTTCCTTCAGGGCCTTCTTAATCTGAATCCGTACGTCGGCAATGTCATGTAAGCGGTCATTTGCCTCCTTTTGGAGCGAATCATCCAGCAGCTCCTTAATCCTCCAGGGTGTGTAGATGGGTAACTTCCCCCATTCAGGTTCACTCTTGAGCACAGCTGCAATGGTTTCGGCGATCGTTTCTCCTTCAAACGCCCTCTTACCCGTCAGCAGTTCATAAAGCACAGCTCCAAAGGCAAAAATATCGGCTCTCTTGTCCACAGGCTTTCCCTTGGCCTGCTCTGGGCTCATATATGCCGCTGTCCCCAGGATTACCCCTGCCCTGGTCATTTCCTCAGTCAGGGTTGGCGATTGGGATAGGTCCGTCACCGAAGTCTCACCCTCGAACGCCTTGGCTAGACCAAAGTCGAGGATCTTCACCTTGCCTTCAGGCGTGACCTTCACGTTGGCGGGTTTCAGATCACGGTGGATGACACCCTTCTCATGAGCTGCTTCCACTCCCTCAGCAATTTGACGGCAGACCTCCAGTGCCTCCTCGACAGGCAGGGCGCCTTTGACCAACCGCTCGCCCAGGGTTTCACCTTCCACGAGTTCCAGAACCAGAAAGCGGACCCCGTCGGATTCCTCCAGACCGTAAATGGCGGCGATGTTGGGATGGTTTAAAGCCGCCAGTAGCTTGGCTTCCCTTTGAAATCTGGCTAAGCGCTCCGGATCCTGGGTGAATTCAGCGGGAAGGACCTTGATGGCCACTTCACGATCCAACTGAGTATCCCGGGCTCGATAGACTTCTCCCATTCCCCCGGCGGCGATAAAGGAGAGAATCTTGTAGCAGCCCAGCTGCCTTCCAACCAGCGTATCGGCCTCATCCCTGGCAAACCCGTCGGCGACCATCTCAACGGCAGGCTCTTCCAGAAAATCCTCGGTCTCCTGGTGCGCTGCCAACAGGGTTTCCACCTTCCGGCGTAGGCCCTCATCCCCGCCACAGGCTTCATCCAGGTAAACCGAACGCTCACCTTCCTGCCGCTCCAGGGCGGCGGCCAGGATCCGGTCAATCTGTTTCCAGCGCTCAGGCTCCATTGCACTGCTCCTGGCTCAGTTCGTGGTGAAGCCAGGCCTTGGCCCGGGTCCACTCCCGGATCACCGTCCTGCGAGAGACCTTCAGCACCTCTGCTGTTTCCTTCACACTCAGTCCCCCAAAAAAACGAAGTTCCACAATCCGGCTCTTCCTGGGATCCATTTTTTCCAAAGCCGTCAGTGCATCGTCAATGGCAAGCAACTGCTGGTTCCGGTCCTGGGACACCACGAGTGCTTCCTCCAGCGATACCGGCTCTGCCTCAGCGCCTCCCTCCACATGCGGTCGTCCACGGGCATAATCCACCAGAATGTTCCTCATCAACCGGGCAGAGACGCCAAAGAACTGAGCTCGGCTCTGCCAATTGACACCTTCCCAGTCGATCAGCCGCAAGTAGGTCTCGTTTACCAGGGCCGTGGTTTGCAGGAGGTGGCCGGCTCGTTCGTTGAGCATGTAATGTTTGGCCAGCCGCTTCAATTCTGCCCGAACCAGCGGAACCAAGTCAGCCAGGGCCGACTCGCTCCCACCGTTCCAGGCTTGCAACAGCTGAGTAATGTGCTTCGAGGACGGCGTAGCCATGGGTTCCCTTACAAAAACGGTGTGGTTGGCCACTATAGCATAGGCCCTTGGTTTCAAGAACTCACCCGAAAAACGATCCTCAGATGACACTTTTTCACCCCCTTTTTCGCCCTATCTACGGAGGGAGACGCCATGAGTACTTCAAAAGAGTCCATACTTCCGGTTAAGACTTCGGAATTCCTCCGCTGCTACCAGCATACGGCGGCACTGAAGGGAGCCATTGAACTGGATCTTTTCACAGCGATTGACGAGGGAAACGAAACCGTCCTCTCACTGGCCGATCGTTGCCAGGCCGCCCAGCGAGGGGTTCGCATCCTGTGCGATTACCTGGTGATTCTGGAGCTTCTGACCAAGCAAGCCGATCGTTACCAGCTCAGCCCCGAGGCGGCGATATTCCTGAGCCGCCGATCCAGCCGCTACATGGGATCGGCCAGCCAGTTTTTGACCTCCTCCACTCTAATCTCTCATTTTTCAGATGTGGCTGAAGTAGTGCGAACGGGCGGCCCTCTGGAAGGCATTGACGGAACGATGAGTCCGGAACACCCGGTGTGGCTTGATTTTGCCCGAGGGATGGCTCCGGTCGTGGTGCCGGCCGCCGGATTTATTGCCGACCTGCTGGAAGCCTCGAAAGGCACTCCCTGGAAGATCCTGGACATTGCTGCCGGGCATGGGCTGTTTGGGATTACCCTGGCCGAGCAGAATCCCAACGCCGAGGTGGTGGCCCTCGATTGGCCAAAAGTCCTTGTCGTGGCTCAAGAAAATGCCCGAAAGGCGGGCCTCGCTGAACGCTACCAACTCCTCCCAGGCAGTGCTTTTGAGGTCGCCTTCGGCCGTGAATATGATCTGGTCCTGATCACCAACTTTTTCCATCACTTCGGGCAGGATGCCTGTGTCGAATTGATGCACAAAATCCACGACAGTCTGAGTAGCGGCGGCCGGGCCGTGACGCTGGAATTCGTCCCCAACGAAGATCGGGTCTCGCCTCCCCACGCCGCGTCTTTTTCTCTGACCATGCTGGTCACCACCCCCTCCGGCGACGCCTACACCTTTCGGCAGTACCAGGAGATGTTTCAACGAGCCGGGTTCAGTAAAACCCAGCTCCATCCGGTTCCCGGTGATCCCCACCAGGTCCTGATCAGTCACAAGAGATGAGTGTGCCTGCACGGGTTATAGCGGCGAGGCCCTTTTGAGCGATAAGAAAATGATGGACAGTTCATCCCTTGCCTACAAAAAATGGATGGTGGTGGCCTTGCTCTGGGGCAGTCAGGCCATCACCTTTATCATCCGTATCTCTCTGGCAGTGGTGGCCCCCACTCTGATCACTCTTTACGGTATTTCGCCGACGGCGATGGGCTTTATCCTGTCCGGCTACAGCTGGTTCTACATGGCCTGTTTGCTGCCCATGGGTTTTCTTTCAGACCGGTTTGGCCCCTTTTTGGTGATGGGGATGGGCTCGATTGTTTGGGGATCCGCCACGATTGCTTTTCCTCTGGTGACCGCTGGTGTCTTTTTCTTTTTCATGCGCGGCATGTTCGGAGCGGGCCACAGCATGATGATTTCAGCCGGGTTAACCGCTCTTGCTCATTGGGTGCCCCGCGAGCAGCGCGCCTTCGCCGTGGGACTCACCTTCGCCGGCGGCACCATGGGTCTGGCCATCGGTTCTCCCACCGCGTCCTTTATTTTGGATCGCTTCGGCTGGGAGGCGGTATTTTACGCTGTTGGCGCCGCCAGCCTGCTTTTCTCGCTGGCATGGTTCGCCCTCTATCCCAAGGAGCGGCTCGGACCAGGGACAGTTCCCGAGCGGGAGAAGAAGCGTGTGACTCAAGAGGACCGGGTCAGTTGGGGCGCGCTGCTTCGCCACCGTTCCACCTGGGGAATGGCTCTGGGACTGGCGGGCTACCTTTATGCCTATTTCTTCTTTATGACATGGTTGCCGGGCTACCTGGTGATGGAACGAGGCATGACCGTCCTGAGAACAGGATTCGTTGCCACTCTTCCCTTTTTGATGGGCATGCTGGGAACCATAGGGGGCGGAGTGCTGGGAGATTTCCTGATCCGGCGGGGCGTGAATCCGACCCTGGCCCGCAAGGCCATCATCGGATCGGGTCTGACGGGGGCAACCATCATGATCATTGCCGCGGCCTTTGCCCAGGAGACCTGGCTGGCCGTTGTCCTCCTGACCCTTGGCATGGGAAGCTTGAGACTGACAACCGCATCCTGCAATTCCATCCCCATCGATCTGGCCCCTCCCCAGGCTACGGCCTCGCTGGCCTCGATTCAAAGTTTGGGGGGCAACACGGGAGGCCTGATCGCCCCCATCCTGACGGGCTACATCGTTGACGTCACCGGATCCTTCCAGGTTGCGCTGATCGTGGCGGGAGGTATGGCTTTGATGAGCGCCTGCTCTTATGTGTTCCTGGTGGGACGCATCGAACCCTGGCAACTTTCGTCCCAGGCATCGACTACCGAAAGCTTAGACTGAATAGGAGTCTTTCCTAAATGATAAGCCTTAATGGTTTAGAAGGCAAAATCAACCGGTTTATATACTAATCCGAAAGATAGAGGGGGCTGTTTTACCCACCATATGGAGCCTGATCTTGCGGTCATCCCCCCGTTGGCAACAGGCGTTTGAGTTCTTCAAACCAGTTGAGGACCACGTGTGGGATGAAGGGTCTCCATGAAAATCTTGACACTGTAAGTTATTGAACCTGACATCTGTTGGAAGAATCGGAGTGCACCCAGCCTTCATTACGTTCCCACCATTCTCTGGCAAATCCTAGAGCTGCTGGAGGTTGAGCGGATTCTTGCCGTGAGTGCCAACACTTTGGAATGAAAATTGCATCTACCTGCTTGAGGACGGTAATCGAAGTCAGGAACCGCAAAAATAACCCTGGGAGGACGGTTCCTTAGTATGTGAGAGGACCGGAGTTAGAAAGCTGCAATGCTCTATTTAACTTTATTCACACTCACCCTGGTCACGAGCCAGCTCTTGGAAATGGAAGTCAGTCAAGCCGTAGAAGAATATCTATCCCAACTCAACCTGGCACCGACTCAATACGATATTGTAGTCTCTGATCAGGTGCCTGAGGGGGCTGCACTGGCACATTGGGTTGAAGCCTCTGGCAAGGATACGGCGGTATTTTTCTTTAACCGAGAGCTTCTTCTTCAGCTATCGAGGCGTGAGAGAAGAGTTCTGATTGCCCATGAAGTTGGCCACCTGGCTCCTGAGTGCCAACTGCTAGGGAGGAGGATCTTCCGGGAGATGTGCGCCGATGTGGTCTCGTTACAACTGGTTCCTGTGGATGACGTAGCAGCCCTGCTTGCCAGATCAATCGTGATGTTCCCTTACTATCCAGCACAGAAAGAGTTTATCTACAGGTATACGGTGATCCAGGAAAATAGGGTGGCGAGTGGGGAATTAGAACGAAAAACCACTCGAACAACAAGGTTTCCGCCAGAGCACGAGGACTGGCATGACTGCGCCTGATCACTGCCCGATACACCACTCCCATGCCCCCCTGGCCGATCTTTTCTAATACCTTATAGTGGCTAATGGTTGTCCCGACCAAAATTCCCTCACGCAAATAGTAAGGATTTTTGTAAAGCTTAAAGCTTTACAGGGGGTAAAGGCAACGGGAATCCTCTACGGCAGGCCCTCGACCACCAAATCGCGAAAGATCGCGCGGCTGTTGCCAAATACCCCGAAGCCAACGAGACCGTCCGTAAAGGTATCGTCCCGGAAACTCTCCAGCAGCTGGCCGTCCACGGCGACCCGAATCAGGCCTTGATCGCTCTCCACCGTGATCTTGTGCTGCGTTCGTTCGGTTTGTCCGGGCATGCTGGGGGCGATGATCTCGGTCCATGGAGTGATCACGTATTCCCTGCCCTCCCAGAAGACATTCCTGACAATCTTGAACGCCATGGTTTTCCCCCTGTCGGCACCACTCAACAGCAAGGCGTAATAACCTCCTTCATTGAGGTGAAACACCATCCCTGCGGTCGTGGCGTGTAGCCCAGTTCCAGCCCCTCGGGTCTGCCGCCAGTCGGAATCGACCAGCACCGAAGCACGGAAACCTTCCCACCACGGACCGTAAGCCGCAATCCGGCCCTCGCCAACCGGGCCGGTGCTGATGGTGCCTGGCGAAACAGACCGGGACATCACGTATCCTTCGGGCCTATAAGTCGAGCCAGCACGATTTGGCCATCCGCTTTGGGGATCGGAAAAGTCTTCCCGGTAGACAGTCGTTTTGGAGGGACTTTGGCTCACTCGGGATTCCCAGGGATAGGGGTGTTCGTTCGCTGAGACCTCGCATGAGGCCGTCAAACGGACGGCTCCGTCACCGGCGTCGGAACCCACCTGACGGCGCGCCTCAATTTTGACACCGCGGCGTTTCACCTCCACTTTGATTGTCCGAACCCTGTCAACGGACGGCGGATAGTAGGCCAGGGTGTATTGGGCCTGTACGATGGCCGAGATTCGGTCTAGGACGACCTTCAGATCGCGGTCGGAGGTCGGGAAGAACGACTCGGCGCCGGACTCTTCCGCCAGGCGGCGGAAGGCAATGAGCGGGTTATCGATCTCGTGCCCGCTCACCAGCGTCACAGTCTCCGAGCGCTGCCGGTAGACCTTATATTCGTTCTGGTCATAGAAGCCAATCATGAAGATCTGTGGATTCGACGATCGGGCCAGTTCGATCAACTGCTCTAGTCTCAGACGGCTGTGCTGGTCGGCACCATCGGTAATCACCACGATCGCCTGCCGCGGATGTCGCGCACTCCGCATGTGACAGAGCGCGCTAGCGAGCGCATCATAAAGCGCGGTGCCGCCCGACCGCAGGGCGACTTTCGCTCTTGGTGTATCCAGGTGCTGCGCGCCTGTGAGCGGTTGAATACGTCCGACCTGATCCGTAAAGGGCAGCAGGGACACCTCGTCTTCGGGGTGATTGCCGCGAATCAGGGGACCGAGAACACCTTGCGCCCGGTCCAGCTTTCCGCCGGACTGCATGCTGGTGCTCGAATCGATCAGGATGGTAAGACTCAGCGGTTCATATTCCACGCCGAAGAACGCTATCTTCTGGGGCCGGCCATTCTCCAACAAGGTGAAATCGTCGGCGGAGAGCCCGTGAACATCGTTCCCCTGCCTGTCGGTCACTCGAACAGCGACCGATTGAAGATTGATACTCACCTTGAACACGGGCACTTCCGGTTGAGCCAGCGCCAGCCCGGAACTCATGAGAAGAAGCACTAGACACCATGCTAGGGAGGAGAAGATCTCTTTACCTCTTGCGTTTCCGTAGTTTCTCATGGCTGAGCCAGTCCCACTCCCGCGGCCTAACAACCCGCCGCTGGGGTCCTGGGTAAACTGCTCAGGCAGCACCTTGATGGCCACTTCACGGCTCAGGTTGGTGTCCTCGGCGCGGTACACTTCTCCCATGCCGCCCTGGCCGATCTTCTCGATGACCTTGTAGTGGCTGATGGTGGTGCCGACCATAGAGTTCCCCACAGGTATAAAAGGATATTAGATCGTTAGGGGATTGAAGGCAAGATTCCCTCCGTCCCCAGATTACTCAGTTCCTTGCCGCTTATCCACAACAATCTTCCCTCCTTTGATAACTAGTTCAACGTTATACAGCGACATAATATCCTTCAGGGGATCACCATTGACCATGATGAGATCAGCCAACTTGCCTGCCTCCAGAGTTCCTAGCTCATCCAATTTTCCCAGGTGTTCCGCCGCATTGCGTGTTGCCGCTTGTATCGCCTGCATCGGGGTCAACCCCACATCCCGGACATATATTTCCAGTTCCCTGATCGTAGCGAAGCCATCGCCATCGCTAAAAGGAGATGAATCAGTTCCGAGAACGATGCGGACCCCTTCGTCAGCAAGTTGTTTCACATTAGCCTTATTGGCCTCCCGTCGAGGTGGGTAGCTCTCTCCTGTTCCCGTATACAATTGGTAGAGAGTGGGCACATAGGATGCCTTACGCTTTCGCATAAGGGTGCCTAACCTATCGTCCGTAAGTCGTTCGTGAACACCATGCTCCAGCCCATCAGCACCCGCCTCAATTACTGCCATGGCATCCTCCAGATGGCTCGTGTGAACTGTGACGCGGAGTTGATGCTTGTGACTTTCATCAATGATCGCTTTCATGATCTGGGGAGTCAATTTGCGGATAGCAACACCATAACGACCCACATAGGGTTTTTCTGGATCTGTACTGCCTATGTATATAAACTTAATGGCGTCTACGCCTAACTCGGACAACTGACGCACGGCAGTTCGCGCTTCCCTTTCAGAGGTCAGTTCTCTTGATCTTTGCGCGCGTAACCAGGGATTATCTCTGTAACGCACAACAGCGGGATATCCACCCAGTGCTGTCAGTGGAGGGCCAGTGAGAAATAGCCGAGGACCCTGGATTTCACCACGCGCAAGACGCTCTCTTACTTTGATATAGGTTTCGGCCATATCCCCAGGGGATTTGATCGTGGTGACACCATAGGGTAGGTAGGCATATAAGCCTGCCGGTAATCTCTTAAGATACTCGGTCACTGTCTCCTCGTTGGTCGCATCTCGCGGTCCGAAATGTACATGCATGTTCATCAGACCAGGGAGCACTGTTTTGCCCTTGGCGTCGATGGTCCTACCGGCGTTGAACTGTTTCTCGCCGCTCGTAATGCTCTGAATGCGTTCCCCGTTAATAGCGATAACGGCACGATCATAGACGGCTCCTGTGCCGTCGATCACACGGGCGTTGGTGAGTATGAGATCTGCCGATTCAAACTGCGCCTGTGCACTGAGCGATAAAGTCATCAGAAACACGCCCGTTGCCAATACTGTTAGTCTCGCAATTAAACGATTCATCTCATAGCTCCTTTGAGGTTAGATTACTTAGCAATGGGAATGGTCTGTCCGACCATAAAACTCCCCCCAAGCTGTAGACAGATTTGCCTAGATGTTACGCCGTGAGGCCGCTAAAGACAATGAATAAGAGCAGAGGGGTTTCTACTGTGGCAGCACCACTGGTGAAAAATGCTGATGAACCACTTTCCATTGGCCTCCCTGCTTAATCAATACCGCTGTAATTCTGTTATTGAGTTGCACAACAGTGCCATTCGGCTGGGTAACCGTTCCCACACCGTACCTTGTGGAAACAGCTGTGTTGCCGTAAAGACTGACCTCAACATGCCGCGACTGTACATTGATCTTGACACCAGCATCGACTCCAGCTTGCTGGTTCTTCCTTTGTTCTTCAAGAGAATCAGATCGTTGAAGGAGTCCATTGTCTGTGCTAAAGCGGGTGTTTCCCACCGCGTGGAGTTGTA
>JAPUKI010000405.1 GCA_027295745.1 Acidobacteriota bacterium | reverse complement strand
CAGTCGTTCATCGGGCATACCCACAATAGCCGCCCTATACACTGCGGGATGACGGAGGATCACCTCTTCCACACTTTCGGGGAGGAACTTGGCCCCGCCCCGGTTGATTTCTTCCTTGCGGCGTCCCAGGATTTGCACATTACCCGCGGAATCCATCTTGGCCAAATCCCCGGTTCGAAACCAACCGTCGCTGGTAAAGCTCTCCTGGGTAGCTTTGGGGTTCTTGAAATAGCTTTTGATGCCAAAGGGGGTTTGAATGACAAGGTCCCCTTCTTGATGAGGGGGAAGTGTCTTGCCCTGGTCGTCGCGAACCGCAATGACACAGGCACCTGAGACTCTTCCGGCGGTATTCTCAATCACCTCGGGTGGATCATCCAGACGCGTGTAGAAACCACCTCCGGTTTCGGTCATGCCCCAAAAAACCACCGGCGTGCAGTGCTTCAAGGTCTTTCGCAGCTTGCCAACCAGATCGGGAGAGCAGACACTGCCGGAGAGAGCAAAGAGTCGAAGGCCAGGGAGATCGTCAGGGGTCAAGTCAGGAGAGGCCAGAAGATCAATAGCATGCACGGGAGCCCCAATCACGACCGTTGCCCGACCTTGAGCCAGCCTGGATGGAAAGGTACTGGGCCGATATCTTTCCAAAAGCACTTGACGGCAACCGTAGATCACACTACTCCAATAGTTCAAAATCGCCCACATGTGGCTGAGGGCCGAACAGCAAAGCATGGCATCACTTGTTCGAAGTCCCATATCCTTCCCGCAAAACCAGGAGTTGCTCATCCGCATATTGTGAGTGTGTAGAGTAGCCTTGGGACTGGCAGTGGTGCCCGATGTAAAAAGCAGCAAGAAGGGATCCTGGGGCTGCGGGTCTTCCTCTTGAGCCTTCGCAGACTCATGAGCCAGTTCTTCCCAGGGAATGCTCCCCTGGCCTGCTTCAACTCCCAGCGAGACGACATGGCGCAGGGAGGGAAGCCCTTGTTGCATTTCCAGACCCATCTCAAGGTAGCTAAAGTCCTTGACCGGAGGGCCCACCACCAACATGGTGCTGTCAGCGAAGCTCAACATATGCTCCACTTCCGAGCTCCGATAGGGCATGTGAATGGGATTGAAGATGGCTCTACGCTTGGACACCGCCTGGTGAAGAATAAGAAACTCCGGGATGTTGGGGAGTTGACAGGAGACAACATCGCCCTTTCCTATCCCCCATCTGGCCAATCCTGCGGCCAGGCGATCGCTTTTCAGATCCAACTCGGCGTGACTGAGAATGATGTCGCCCCATTCAATGGCCGGAGCGTCGGGATTTTTCTCGACATTCTCCCTGAGCAGATCGGTCAGAGTCTTATCCAGCCAGCAGGAGTCAGAGCGCTTCATCTGGGTATGCTCTACGTCATTCGATCACATCGGGAAGGGTCCAGCCTTCCTTAGGCCCGGGTGCCTTGTAGAACAGCCATTTCCGTCTCGGGTTGGGTTTCTTCCCGCGGATCAGATCGTCCATCAAGAGAAAGCCCTTTCGCCACCAGTGCCATTTGGGTATTCCCCAAGTGATGATACGGGCCCACCGAGTATCGGGAAGATTCCAGACACAAGTGGTAAAGCAACGGGCGCAGTCGTTGAAACGACCCCGATTAGCCGTCCAAAATTTCATGCATTTGACGTTGTCCACCGCCCATTTCTCCACGTTGTTTTCGATGACCTTCTCTCCATAGGGGATGCACTGAACGGGGCAATTCACCGCACACTTGTTACAATCGGTACACATGGCCTGCACACCGATATCCACGGGGTTGTCCACCTCGAGGGGGAGATCGGTGGTTACGGTTGCCAAACGGACACGCGGTCCATATTTGCGAGTAATGAGGTTTCCGTTTCGTGCAAGCTCACCCACACCAGCTTCCACAGCAATGGGAATATGAATCACTTCCTCACTAATAAAAAAGTGGGCCTTGGCAGGCCAGCCAATTTCACGGATCCAGGCTGCCAGACTCACAACCACCTTGGCACTCTCCAGATAACCCTTTCCGGTTGAAGCGTTGTCGATGAAACTGGGGGAATTGGCATAGTTTTCGTGTTCCATTTCGACGGCAATCGAAATGGCATACTTGTGATTGAGGTTGATGGGCTGCCCGGCAGTTCCCTTATGGTGATCGATCCGCAGACCATGGTGGGTAAAAACCCAAGCTTGATTCAGCTGACAGATGCCCACCAGATCAGCATCCAGAAACTTGGCCACCCCTTTGATGATTTCAGACATCCGCCTGGGGTTTTTGACCTCGGTCCGCTTGGGGTTTAAGGGCCCATCGGCCACACTGCGCCAGGAGCGTATGGGAGCATTTTGGGGTCGCCGATCCGGGTAGAAAATACGCCGAAAAGGATCCACCGACTCGGAAGTCCATCTTTCCTGGATCCGTTTACCCAGATTGCCCATGGCCGCCTGGGTGTGCAGCTCATCTCGTAGATCGATGCGCGTCAGGGGACCTACCACCCGGGTGGTAGGCTCGGATACCGTTCGTGTCATGCTCTACACCTCAGTCTTAAGGAAAGGAGATAGGAGACAGCAGTCAGGTGTTCAACTAGTCTGTGGTCTGTGGTCTGTGGTCTGTGGTCTGTGGTCTGTGGTCTCCTGCCTCCTTCTTCCTCATCCTGCCTCGATCAGCACGAAGGTGAGGTCATCGTGTTGAGCCATCCCCTCAGTGAATTGGTCCAAGGCGTCCAGGAGTTCTTTTTTGAGTGCCTCGGCTCCAGTAGGTGCGTAAGTCTTGATGATTTGCAGAAGTCTCTCTTCTTCAAACATCTCTCCCTGAGTGTTAAACGCCTCCGTGACGCCATCGGAATAGACAACCAAGACATCCTGAGGCCCGAATTGGAGCGTGCGAGAGTGGTAGGAGGCATTCTCGAAAGCTCCCAGGATCAAACCCTCAGAGCGGAGCTCTTCAATCTCACCCGTGGCAGCACGAAAGAGATAGGCGGGATTGTGGCCCGCCCCCACATATACTCCCTTACCCTGGGTATCGATAGAGAAGAGAAAAAGGGTGGCAAAACAATTGGAGGGTGATCTTTCGCACAGGAGCGAATTCACAAGGGCCAGAGCCTCCTCGGGTGGAACACCGGTACGGAATTCCATGTCCAGGGCTCCCTGCAGCAACGAACTCAACAGAGCCGCCGAAACTCCTTTACCGGAGACATCTGCCAAGATCCCAATCAGCTCCTGGGAGGTCGGTTGGAGAAAATCATAAAAGTCGCCTCCCACGTGACGGGTGGGTTCACTATGAGCCTCGAAGCTGAAACTCCCAAATTTGGGAAGGGAATGAGGTAAAAGACTTTTCTGGGTTTCGAAGGCGATCACCATTCCCTGCTCGTACTTCTTTCTCTCCTCAATGCCCTTGATCATTTCCACCTTCTCGAGCACGTTACCGGCCTCAACTGCCAGCTTCCTGAGGATCTTTTCATCCAGACCCGACAGGACGCCCATGATGCTGGTACTGTCGAGATAAAGGATTCCCAGAAGTTCAGGTATGTCCGACTCAGCCGAGATTCCCTTAAGAGGTAAGCAGGCAAGAGCTCTGACCTGCATTTCCACAATACTCTCCTGGCGCGCGAGATCACCTTTGATCCCCTCAGTCATAAAGACAGGGCTTCCAGTACCTGCCACCTGAGCCACCACAGTTTGGCTGGTACGAAATTCGAATTCAGACAAGACCTGGTCTTCGGCGGTGAGCCCCACGACATATCTGGAAGCGTCGCCCTGCCGCTTAAAAACGCAACCTCTTTCTGCGCCGATGGTTTGGAGAGCAAATCTCAATATGTGTTCAAAGGTCTCATCGGAGGAAAACTGCTGTCCCCATTGGTACTGGAGATCCAAGATGAAGTGGATCTTCTCCAAATCGGAATATTCTGAGTATTGTTGAGACCCAAGAACCGAGCTCAAATGGGCTAAGGACGTTCTGAGATCTCCAGCGGTGGTCGAGGCACCTTTGCTTAATTCGTCAGATGAAAAGAGCACTTCCAAGCGTCCCAGACGGAGTTGGTCCCCATCTTGAAGCATTTGCTCTTCAATGCGCTGGCCATTGACAAAGGTCCCATGTGTGCTTTTGAGGTCAACGATCGCATAACCCCCATCCTTTTTGACAATCTTGGCATGTTGTCGAGACACAGAGCGGTCGATGAGGACGACAAAATCAGCGTCAGAACTTCTGCCAATGAGAACTTCATCCGCGCTGACTTCGAAGACTTGCTCCTGGGTCTTCTCCGGGCCCAGCAACTTCAGATAGGGAGTAGGCTTTTGTTTGCCCATCAGGTCTTCCGCGTGCTTTCAGCTGGTGCTGATTATCTCAGATACCATTGCAAGATGAAACAGGGACAGTTCGGGCAGTTCGGGGACAGGCCCCGAATTCGGGGAGAATTCTTGGGCCTGTCCCCGAACTCTCCCCCGAACTGTCCGTAAGCTACTGATAGTAATCCAGCCCCAGGTGAGTAATCTGCTCCTCACCGCGCATATATCGAAGTGTGTTTTTTAACTTCATTTGCTGAATGAATAGATCGTGTTCGGGATACAATTCGGGCAGTGTCATGGGACTCTTGAAATAAAAAGAGAGCCATTCCTGGATGCCACCCATCCCGGCCCTCTTCGCCAGATCCAGAAAGAGCACCAGATCCAAAACAAGAGGAGCTGCCAGAATACTATCGCGGCACAAAAAATTAATCTTGAGCTGCATCGGATATCCCAGCCACCCGAAAAGATCGACGTTGTCCCAGCCCTCTTTGTTGTCTTTGCGGGGGGGATAGTAGTTAATCCGAACCTTGTGATAGAAGTTGCTGTAAAGATCGGGATAAACATCGGGCTGCAAAATGTGCTCCAGGACCGACAATTTACTCTCTTCCTTGGTTTTGAATGAGTCGGGATCGTCCAATACCTCACCATCTCGATTTCCCAAAATATTGGTTGAAAACCAGCCTGACAGTCCCAACAACCGGGCTTTCAACCCGGGGGCAAGAATCGTCTTCATGAGCGTCTGACCTGTTTTAAAGTCTTTCCCACACACAGGCACTCGCTTCAGTTCCGCCAGCTGGGTAAAAGCTGGAACATCGACGGTGAGATTAGGCGCTCCATTGGCAAAGGGGATTCCCAAGTGAAGGGCTGCGTATGCATAGACCATGCTGGAAGGGATGTTCTCGTCATTGCTCTTCAACCCCGCCTCCAGCTTCTCCAGGGACTGGTGAGTCTCCGTCTCACGGAGAAACACTTCGGTGCTGCCGCACCAAATCATGACCATTCGGTCTATGTCTTTCTCCTTTTGAAAGTGCTGAATGTCCTCAACCAATTTCTGGGCCAGATCCCATTTTGTCTTCTCCTCCTTGAGGTGGGTACCGTGCAGTCGTTTCACATCGCGAGGGTGAAAGACAGCTTTCATGGGACGGATGGCTTCAAGCTCTCCCCTGACCTGTTCCAACAAGCTGGTTTCCAGCACGCCGGCATTGATGGAAGCCGCGTAGGCATCGTCCTCAAAGATGTCCCAAGCAGCAAAAACAAGGTCATCAAGTCCCGCCAGAGGAACAAAATCCGCAATTCTTGGAATTCTCTTCTCAGTGCGCTTACCCAGACGGACGGTGCCCATCTGGGTGAGGGAACCAATGGCTTCTCCCAAACCCTTTTTGATGGCTTCCACTCCAGCGATAAAGGTGGTACTGACGGCACCGAGGCCAATCAGCAGGACCCCCAGCTTACCTTTCGGATCCGCGATTTCAATTTTCTTCTCACTCATGCTCAACCCTCCTGTACAATTTCTGAGATGTCAGCGATCCTCAAGAAGAGCTGGGAGATATCATGCAATAGGCGTAAACGATTTCTGCGCAGCTTTTCATCCTCGGCCATCACCAGCACCTTGTCAAAAAATGGATCCACACTCTTTCTCAACCCGGCAATCTGCCTCAGGGCAGAAACATAATCACCCACCTTGAGATTGTCTTCCACCTTTGGTCTGATTTCCGAATAGGCACGGAAGAGGGTGCGTTCCTCGGGTTCTATCAGACTCTCTGTGTTGACCTCTGACACCTCAATAGGCTGGTTGGCCAGAATATTCTTAGTCCTCTTAAAAGCAATGGCCAGAGCCTCAAAATCCTCTTACCCAATCGATGTCATCGACGATGCCGACAATCGCGGCGTTCGCCGGCGCGAGTTTTCGGTCCATG
>JAPUKI010000404.1 GCA_027295745.1 Acidobacteriota bacterium | reverse complement strand
AGTAATATTGTTTGTTCGAATCCACGATCAATGTCACCGGGCCATCATTAATGAGAGCCACTTTCATCGTAGCTTGAAAATCACCCGATTCCACCGTTACTCCTTCCTGGCGAAGTTGCTCGATGAGTTCGTCGTAAAGTTCCTTTGCCCGTGTGGGAGGAGCGGCTCGCGAGTAACTGGGTCGATTTCCCTTGCGAGAGTCGCCGTATAAAGTGAACTGTGAAACCATCAGCACACTTCCGCCTACGTCCAGCAGAGAAAGATTCATCTTGCCCTGCTCATCCCTCAGGACGCGAAGATGGAGGATCTTCTTTTTGAGAAAGGCCAGGTCTTTCAGCCCATCACTCGCTTCGATAGCCAACAAAACGAGCAACCCTTTGGAAATTTCACCAACGGTTGCGCCCTCAACCGTAACCTCAGCCTCTTCAACTCGCTGTATCACGGCTCGCATCTGGTCCCCTCCCCCACCGTTCCTGCAGAATACGTTCGAAACGAGGGCGAAGCACGATGTCAAAAGTCTGTTGCTTATCCGGAAACATCTTCAAAACGGCTTCCTCTGCCCCCCGCACCAATTGTTGAGCCTCTTCCCGAGTCAGAGCGATATCCTGGTAGAGAACACTGGTGGTCAAATCAACCAGCACCCGCAATCGGCGAATCTTTTTCTTCTCCTCTTGAATCAGATGCTCTCGATCATCAAAAACCATAGCCCCTACTCTATCACCGCGGGATCGGAGATTGAAGAGCACGCTTCACGCGCCTTCGTGCTTTCGTGTGGGTCAGGTGGTCAGGAGTTTGGAATTTGGAACTAGTTTGGAATTTGGAATTTGAGATTTTGAATTTCAGATTGCCGCCGGTTTTCCGGCGGCAATCTGCGGACCCTTGACAATTCACCTTTTATTCACCACCATAAACCTAGTGCCATGCCACTGACGAAGAGACAAAAAGAGATTCTGGACTTCGTGAGCCGATTTTTGGATCGACACGGATACTCACCCACACTGGAAGAAATCGCCACTTACTTTCACCTCGCCTCGCTTAACGGAGTCTATAAGCATCTTCAGGCACTCCAGGAGAGAGGCTTCATTCGGCGTCTATCCAACCAAGCGCGGTCCATCCAGCTTTTGAACCCGGACCATTCTTCACCTACCACCCTGCCCCTTCTGGGATACGTGACCGCTGGTCAGCCGGTGGAAGCAGTGGTGAACGCAGAGGAAATTTCTGTTCCCGAGAGCTTTCTCACCCGGGGGAAGAACTATGTGCTACGGGTTCGAGGTAATTCCATGATTGATGAGCACATCCAGGATGGTGATTATGTCGTCATTGAACACCGGGATGAGGCTCACAATGGCGAAATGGTCATCGCCTTGATCGATGGGGAAAACGCTACGCTGAAGAGGTATTATCGAGAAGACGACCAGATCCGTCTTCAACCGGCCAATACGGCCCTTGAACCCATTTGGGTAAGAGAGGACCAAATACGGATTCAAGGAGTGGTGGTCGGCATCATGAGAAGGTATTCGTAAACTCCTGCCCCCACTTCTCACACCGGATCGCCACCAAGATTTCCATCAGAAATTTGATAAGATCTAGTGCCTATTTGGAGTGAGGTCCATAATTGCACGATTAATTTGCAACTTTTAAACGAGTAGCCAATCCTAGTGAACGAAGAGCGAACCAAAGGGCTTTCATCTAAGAAAAACGCTCAGACCCCGTCGGTCTCTGGAGAGGAGTTAGAAGATCTTGTTTCCAGAGCAAAGAAGGGGCATGTTGAGGCCTTCCAGGAGCTCTACGGACTCTATAGTAGGAAGATCTTGAATTATACCTATCGTCTAACAGGTTCGCGTGAAGAAGCAGAGGACTTGACCCAAGATACCTTTGTCTTGGCCTACAAGAATCTAACCTCTCTCAAGGAAAACGGTAAGTTTCAAAGCTGGCTCTTCCGGATCGCCCAGAACAACGTCTACCAGAAATACCGTGGAACGAGACCCCAATTCGATTCTCTGGATGAAATCGAAGCACCTGAATCCTCTGTAGCACAGAAGCTGATCACCCCGCACAGAAGTCCCGAGGAACGTCTATTGTCGGGTGAACTCGAGCTGGTCATAGAGCAAGTAATCAACCAACTTCCCGACAAACATAAGAAAGTTTTTATTCTCTCCGCTATCCACAAGCTTAGCTACCAGGAAATCAGTGAGATCGTCGACCGCTCGCTGGCTTCGGTCAAGTCGGACATTCACCGCGCTCGTGTTGGCGTTAGAGAGAAAATTAAGCAATACTTGAGAGAAGACCATGGAATGTCTAACCTGCACTGAGTCCTTGACTGCGTTTATGGACGGGGAATTGAGCCCTGACCAGGCAGAGAAAGTAGAAAGCCACTTCACTCAATGCACTCCATGTCATGACGATTACCAGTCTCTCCTTCACACCTATCAACTGGTGGAGCAGGTCGGCCTCCTGGAATTAGATCCCGATTTATGGACACGAGTTCACTCAGAAATCACCGACCCGGGTCCTTCAGAGTCCACCTGGCTTGCAAACCTTCGATCTCTCTTTGGCATTCGCTGGGTACCGATTGCCGCAGGAACTTTGGGTGTAGTTTTTCTTTCACTCTTTTTCGTTAATCAACCCAATCCGGAAGTACAGCAGGCATTTCGCGAGTATGTTAAGGAACGAGAGCAGTTGGCGGATCCCCGGGTCCGTGTCTCCCAGAACGCATCGAGCCTGGAATTGAGCGCCGCTTATCCCAACCCTTTCATCGTCCAACATCGCAGGCCTCAGGAAAATCCTTTTAAACTGGAGTAGCTATCGATGCCCCACCTGTTTGCTCTACTCATCCTTTCCTTAAGCCTCCAATCGAATATTGTGGACTCCCAAAGCTGGGAACGTTCGCGGAGCGTTGCCGAGGCGCAGCATGAGATCGTTATGCTCCTGATTAAGGGGAAGGCATTCGATAAGGTCTTGCGGGCATCCGAAGAGATCTTTTCCCTGAGGTTTCCTTACAACCAAGAGCATCTTTTCGTCACAGAAGGTCGAATCCTCTCCGGTGCCTTATACGATCATCAACAGCATGAGCTGGCCCAAGCTCTGCTGGACCAGGCTCTTCGGGCCGTCAACTCGAACAATTCCAAGGCTCTTCTGTACAAAGAAAAGGCTTACCTGTGCAAGCAGGAAGGAAAAGACGATGAGGCCATGAAATTCTTTGAGAAGGCTATTGAATTGGAAAAGTCCGCTCCTTGACAGCTCCCTTCCCCACTTAGCGTCTCCCTTGATCGAACCTGGCCGTGTCTGCTGCGTTGCGATAGAATCAAGCCGAAGCGAGGAGAAGAACGGATCATGGACGGCGCGGACACAGATAAAGCATCTAGAAAACAGGGGGCGCCGCCCAACCTTGCCGGTAAACAGACCCAACGAGTCTACACACCGGAGCATCTATCCCAACTGAATTACCAGCGTGATCTCGGCGATCCAGGTAAGTTTCCTTTCACTCGGGGTGTCTACCCAGACATGTACCGGGGCAAACTCTGGACCATGCGTCAGTTCTCCGGATACGGCAGTGCAGAGGAAACGAATCACCGCTGTAAATTTCTTCTTGAGCAGGGTCAAACGGGCCTTTCCATTGCCTTTGATTTACCCACCTTGATGGGGATTGACTCGGACGATCTCCTATCCGAAGGCGAAGTCGGGAAATGTGGAGTGGCCATCGATTCCCTGGAGGACATGGAGATCCTATTCGAGGGCATCCGCCTGGACCAGGTCACCACCTCCATGACCGTCAACGCTCCCGCCGCCATACTGCTAGCCATGTATGTGGCCGTGGCCGACAAACAGGGAGTGGACCGGGCCAAAATCAGGGGTACAGCTCAAAACGATATCTTGAAAGAGTTTATCGCTCAGAAGGAATGGATTTATCCACCCCGGCCCTCGATGCGTCTGGTCGTGGATTCCATCGAGTTTTGCACAAAACATCTTACTGCTTATAACAGTATCTCTATTAGCGGCTATCACATTCGGGAGGCAGGCTCGACCGCGCTGCAGGAATTGGCCTTCACGCTTCGGGATGGAATTGAGTATGTGGAAGCGTGTCTTGGAGCTGGCATGGCTGTCGATGATTTCGCACCCCGATTGTCGTTCTTTTTTGACTCCCACAATAACTTCTTTGAGGAAATCGCCAAGTTCCGGGCGGCACGCCGGCTTTGGGCTCACATCATGCGCGACCGCTTCGGAGCAGAAAAAGAACAGTCCTGGATGTGTCGCTTCCATACCCATACCTCCGGTTACAGCTTGACGGCCCAGCAACCCGCCAACAACGTTGTTCGAACCACCCTTCAGGCTCTTGCGGCAGTGTTGGGAGGAACCAATTCCCTTCACACCAGCTCGCGTGATGAAGCTCTTGCATTACCCACGGAGGAGGCAGCTCGAATCGCTCTGCGCACTCAACAGATACTCGCTCACGAGAGTGGCGTTCCCGACACAGCCGATCCGCTGGGAGGTTCCTACTT
>JAPUKI010000403.1 GCA_027295745.1 Acidobacteriota bacterium | reverse complement strand
GTCGGGCTGGACCAATTCAGGGGCTCCGCGGGGTTGCCCATCGACCACTTGTATTACCCAGGCACCTGACGTGTCCGCACGGTCGCTGGCGAACAGGACCGACTTCCCATCGGGTGCCCACCCCAGCACGATGTCATTGGTCGGGTGCTCCACCAGAGGCATCCCGCCACTCCCGTTCGTCGGAAGCAGGTAAATGTCGAGCTCGGGAGATTCTTCCTCAGGCGCGAAGTTATAAACAATCCACTGCCCATCCGGCGAAAACCTCATTCTCGAAGCATTCGAGTGCGTCCTCAGTACACGCACAGAACTATCCGCCACGGAGACCAACACGGTCTGGCTTGTCCTGTCCTTTTTTAAGAAAGTCGCCAGAATGTCCTTACCGTCCGGGGACCAGTCCTGGACCGCAATGCACGCGATCTCCTCGTTGCGATAGATGACGCGCGGCTCGGAATCATCCAGGCCGATGATGCGCAGGTCACATAGTTCTCTCTCAATTTCCCAGGCGTAAGCGACCTGCTTGCCGTCGGGCGATATCGCCTGTTCCCATAGCGCGAACTCAGAGGACTTCTCCCAAGAACCCTTATTGGTGAGGTGGCTCTTCTCCCCAGTCTTGAGGTCTTGGAGGACGAGGTCGCCGGTGCTCCAGTCCGTATAGGTGAGGAATCGGCCATCGGGGGAAATCGCTCCCCCGTCGACGTCAGCCACCTTGTAGGTCGTGGGGGCTGCTTTGTCAGGCTCTTGAGCCTCGGCTGGAGACGCCCTCAGGGCCGCCAGCCGCACCCGGGCTGTACTCGCCTGTTCCGCCTGGTCGGCGTAGTCGCGCAGCACCCGCTCGTAAGCTTCGCGTGCCTCTCCTCTTCCCAGCTTTTCATAGCAGGTGCCAATGTGCAGCAGGGCTTGTGCCGCAACCGACCGGTGGTGAGGAAAGTCTTGGATGATCTTCCGGTAAATTTGGATGGCAGCATCCAAATCCCCTTTGATGTCTTCCTGGTACAGACCCGACTGCAGAAGCTGTCCTGCGCTTTGCTGGGTGTATCCCCACAAGACTGCAACAAACAGTCCCAAAATGAGACTTAAAAGAAGTTGGCGTTTCATGATGAATCCTTGTCGAGTATAGAGAGAAAATTTCGGGATGGATGAAGTTTGCGTGGAGATTGTGTGAAGATTTGGTGAAGCTGTTCACTCTCTGAATTTGTAGCCGATGCCTCGAACGCCCAGAAGGTAGCTCGGATTGGCCGGATCGTCTTCGATCTTCTTTCTCAAGTGAGCAATATGGGTATCCACCGTGCGAGGGTAGGCGTAGACCTCCTTGCCCCAAACTTCATCCAGAATGGTGTCTCGACTGAGAGCTTGGCTTTTGTGCTTAATGAGAAACTGAAGTAAAGCAAACTCGAGACGGGTCAGATAAATCGGGGCTCCATTTTTTGCTGCCTCGTACTTTTTGAAATCTATCTCGACGTCACCGAAGCGATAGACATCGATCCCCAGCTCAGTCTGCTTGGCTCGTCTCAGGATAGCTTTCACGCGGGCCAGAAGTTCACGCGGGCTGAAGGGCTTAGTGACATAATCGTCGGCACCCAACTCCAGCCCCAGAACCTTATCAATCTCCTGGCTCTTGGCCGATAAGATCAGGATCGGTATCGTCACCCCCGCTTGACGCAGTTCTTTGCACACTTCAAATCCATTCATCTTGGGTAGCATGATATCCAGGATAATGAGGTCATACCCTCCTTCTTTTGCCATCGAGAGCCCTTGCTGGCCATCTTCTATGCCTGTTACTTCATAGCCCTCCAGCTTCAGGTCATCCTCCAGCGCCATCAGGATGCTTTCCTCATCTTCAATGATGAGAATCCTTTCCATTTTCAGGAATCCTCCCTCAATTGAATCGGGAGCCTGATCGAGAAGGTACTGCCGCGACCTGGCTCGCTTTGAACATCGACAGTACCCTGATGCGCTTCGGCGACTTGTTTGACCAAAGTCAATCCAAGACCACTTCCTTTGACCGTCCGAGTCAACTCGTCACCTCCCCGATAGAAGCGTTCAAACACTTTATCCAACTCTTCTTTATTGATGCCTATGCCGAAATCCTGAACCGCCACAACGAGATCTTGATCTTGCACAAATGCCTGGACCTCTATGGTCTTAGACTCACCAGAATACTTGATCGCATTATCGATCAAATTGGTCATCGCTTGCGTGATAGCAGTGCGATCCACGTTGACCGGTAAGGGCCCATCAATTTTTTCCTGAAGAATAAATCCGTTATCTCGCACTCGATGCTGAAAGGTCTCAACGACCTCGTGTAACAGAGGGGCAAGATCAAGCTTCTCAAACTGAACTTGTTTGCTCCCTTCATCCATTTTGGAGAGATCCAAAATGTTCTCAATAAGCAAGGAAAGCCTCTGACTTTGTTCTACCAGAACATCGTAGTAGCGTTGACGCCGCTCGCCACTCGGTACGCGCTCTGCTTTAAGCATCTCCGCCACCTGACGGATAGAAGTCACGGGACTCTTGAATTCGTGGGAAACGGTTGAAACAAAATCGGATTTCATTCTTGCCAACTCAAGTTCATGGGTCACGGTGCGAATCGTCAAGGTCAACCCGAATACCAGAATACCTGCCAGAAGAAGGAAAATATAAAAGTAAACGCTTTGACGTGATGTGAGGAAGGTTTCCAACAGAGGCGAGCTGGGCTGAGCTAGCTCAAGTGACCAGGGAGGAAGATTCCCGACAAAGCTTGTCTTGATCGTCATCGATCCATTTGGGTTCTCTGACCTCAAGAGGGCTTGACCATCCGTCCCCCGGACCGTCCAGGCAACATTCTCAGAGTCGGTATGGCGCTTGATCAGCGGCTGCAGAAGCTCGGTCTTGAGCTGCTCCGAATTGAGCAGAAGTCCCCAGACTCCATCCACTTGACTCTCTATCTGCGGGTGCAGCAAGGAAACAAGATAGGTGCCACCTTCGATCTCCAACATCACTCGTTTGACCCCATTGTCGAGGTTTCCTACTCTTCGCCTAGCCTGTGCTTGTAAATTGCCTGCTGCATTGGCCTGAAAAGCTAATAGTCTTCTAGTGATTTTTCTTCGCTTTTCCTCTTCCTCGGCTAACCTTTCAAAGGTCTCTTTGAAAGGTTGAGGGGATGAGTAGAGACCATCCTGTGAGAAGAGTTCATCGATCGATTTCTTCACGTGGGAAGCAAAAAAGTCATATTGAGACTCTTCGAGTGCCCATTTCCCCTCAATAAGGTCCTGGTATAAGCCCATCAAGGTCTGAATGGCACTCAAGGCCTCGTCCGTAGCCAAAGATAAGGAGCCAAGTTCTAACCCAGCAGCCACGCCCAGGGGTATCCCGCTTGCCATTCTCGTTTGGCTGTAGTCTTCAGCAATTGCTTGGTAGGATTTTCTAGCCTCTCGGAGTAGAGTTAGTTTTTCCTGGACCCTGGCGATAGCGATGAGCAATCGTCCTTTCACCTGAGGAGTGGAAGCCTGATCAAACCCTTGTTGATAGCTGGCAAGGGCATCTGAGTAACTATTCTGTTGAAACTCATACTGTTGACCTGTTCGCAAGAAGGAAGTCGGAGTGTCAAGAGATGATGTAGGGAGGCTCTCGTCGGGACCAAAAAGAAGCTTTGCAAGGGGCAGCTGAATTCCTCCGGTGGTCTCGAGAAGAAAGAGTTCTTCGACCACAGGATGCTCTTTTTTTAGGCTGTCGAGCGAATCCACGAGCTGGGAGTCATGGGGCTGCCGCTGACTGCCAATGGCATCGATAAACGACTGCTCGACATCCAGGAGTTTTTCATCAATCGATTTTGTAATCAGCTCTGAGATCCCACGATGGGTGCTCAGTCTCTCTTTTTCCAGCAAGGCTTGATCATTCTGGATACCCCGAAAAGCAAGATAACCCAGAAGCAAACTCGGCAATCCAATACCCAGAAAAAAGTGGAAGAGTATCCTTCTGCGCTTGCCTGTCGAAATTTTCACGAAAGTTTGCTGGTTACTCTATAGCAAGATCCTGCAAGCCGTCCATCGCCGTCCTGGTGTGAGAAATGCGGGCTTAGACTCAAAATCATCCTTGAGGAGTGCCTGATGGATACCGCCGTTGCTTCAGACTTGTTTGGCAAAGCTGTTTTATTTCAGTGCTTCAAAAGTCAAGTACATAGGTGACCTTGGCAATGAGCGCCCTTTCCCTGACTTCCCCTGTCGTGCTTCGCCGCTCGTTATAGACCAGGAAAAGATCACTCAAGGGTTTGTAAATGAAGTTGAAGCGGATGTTAGTGGAAATTTCTCTTCTCGTACTATTGTACTGAATCAAGGAGTTCAGAAATGCACTGGGGGTGAAGGAATAGCTGAGGCGTGTATTGACCAGTTGGGTGGTGAAGTCTCCCGAGGGCAGAGAGATGTCGTCGTGACTCCAGGTGAGGTCAGCTCTGAATTGGTAACCCGGCTGCAGCAGGAACCCTAGAGAATAGGAATTCTTATCACCATCAAAGAAGCCTCCCCAACTCACAGAGGCACTGCCACCGAACATTCGGCTGGGGTCACTGGCAAAAAAAGCGGAGAACTCATTAAATTCATAGTCTCCGATGGGTATGCTTTGATTGGAGCGTATGAAAAATGGCTCATCCAGACGCTCGAAGATGGCCTTGTGGCTGAACACAAAGTAGCTTATGTCCTGAAAGAGAACCGCAAACCTGCTATCGACGATTCTGGTCTCCAGGGTGTTTTCCTCGTTCGTGATGTAATCGATTGCCACAGACGGCCCGAACTCCCGAACCCCAGGCATCCGTTCTCCCGGTCTGGGCCTGATGCCGAACCTGCCCATGCTCTTTCGAATCCCTCTGCGTGGCGCAAAGCCCACTTCGGGATTGAAGTCTTTTTCAATGAACAGGTGCTCCCCTTGAACCTCCCAGAACCGGTCTCGGTACGCCACACCAATACTCGCTGCCTTATCGTGGCCTTCGATTCCGGGGGAATCCGTTTTCAGGACAAAGGAGGCGATATCCAGAAAGCCGAATTTCAAGTTCGCATCCAGGCCGTAGGTCCGATTGAAATCCCCGTCGTTTTCCTGCTTGTTGATGAAAATCCCACCGACTTCGGACCTCACAAGAATATCTCGACGAATCCTGGTCACGGAAAAGTTGGTGGAAGGAGTTTCCTCTAATTCCTGCGTCTGCATCGTGAAGAACCCAAGGGTGTATTGACCAACCTTGCCAGTGAGGCGTACACCCCCCAAGATGGGAACCAGTCGGCCACGGGAGAGGCCAATTCGCCGGGTGAAAAAGGGAATCAGATCTCTGTTTGGCCTGAACTTGAAGATGCCAGCGTTCTCCAGAAAGAAGTCA
>JAPUKI010000402.1 GCA_027295745.1 Acidobacteriota bacterium | reverse complement strand
TGGGAGGAGAGAGGAGACGTTCCAATGATCCCCCACAGGCTTTACATAGGGAGAGTGGTGTGTCGGAGAATTTCTGAATGACTTCAATCGTGTCTCCGCAGTCTTCACAGCGGTACTCATAAAGAGGCATCTACCCTCCTGCCGAGAGGAAATATGTGATCGAGATCCCCAAAGCCAAGTTTGCCTTGTGCCTCTTTATTGTACTGAAAAGGCGAGACACTTAACAGCCTCTGATTGTCTTTCCTCGGCATTACTTGCGTGCTATCATCCGCTCATATAGGCAGAAAAGTGACTGAGAGACGTGTTCGAAAAGCAGTAATTCCAGCAGCCGGGATGGGTCTGCGGTTCCTTCCGGCCACCAAAGCTATTCCCAAGGAAATGCTCCCCATTGTAGACAAGCCCGCCATCCAGTATGTCGTGGAAGAGGCTGTGCAATCAGGTTTTGAAGACATAATCTTCGTCACAAGCAGGAGCAAAAGTGAAATCGAGGATCACTTCGATTACGACTACAGGCTGGAGCACACACTCAGGGAGCAGGGGAAGCATGACCTTTTGAAGGTTGTGCAGGACATCTCGCAGATGATCACCATATCGTCTATCCGTCAGAAGCAGCCACTCGGACTTGGGCATGCCATCCTGATTACCCGGTCATCCATTGGAGAGGAACCCTTTGGTGTTTTTAATGCCGACGAGATTACTGCCGATGAAATCCCTTGCATGAAGCAGCTGATAGGTGTCTATGAAAAATACCGGTCCAGTGTTGTGGCCGTGCAGGAAGTGTCCCAGGAAGCCATTTCCCGTTATGGAGTTGTCGCGGTGGAGCCTGTTGAGGGTGAGGATGACCGTGTCCTCTTAGTTAAGGACGTGGTAGAAAAGCCTTCTCCCCAGAAAGCACCTTCCAATTTGGCCGTGATCGGCCGGTACATTCTCACTCCCACCATCTTTCAGTGCCTGAAAAGGACGAAACTCGGCGCGGGAGGAGAAATTCAACTCACCGACGCTCTCCGCAGCTTAATCGAAGAGGAGCCTGTTTACGCCTATCGCTACGAAGGCCCCCGATACGATGCTGGAAATAAACTGGAATATTTGATTGCAACGGTTGAATTTGCTCTGCAGCGCGAGGACTTGGGAGAAGAATTTCGAAGGTACTTGAAAAACCTCAAACTGTGAGGCGCAATGTTAGACAGAGCCTTGATCCGAGAAAACCTTGATCTTGTTGAGGAGCGGCTGAAAACAAAGAGTTTCAAGCTGGATCGGGAAGAGTTCTTAGGGCTGGATCAAGAGGAGCGCTCGGTCCGTAGGGAGTGGGAAGAGCTGCGCGCCCTGCGTAATTCCACCAGTGATGAAATCGCAGAGCTGAAAAAGCAAGGTCAAGCTGCCGGCCACAAGATTAAGCAGATGAAGCAGGTCTCGGCTGGCATTAAGAAACTGGATGAGCAGGTCAAAATGCTGAACACGCGCATCGGTGAGCTGCTGGCCCTGATCCCAAATCTTCCCCATGAAAGTGTGCCTGTCGGTCCCGATGAATCCTCCAACACACTGGTGCGGACAGTCGGCGAGCCACCCCAGTTCGATTTTCCCATCAAAGATCATGTTGAACTCGGTGCGAATCTGGGAATTCTTGATCTGGAGCGAGCCAGCAAGATTGCCGGGGCTCGATTCGCCAACTACTATGGGGCCGGAGCGTTGCTGGAACGAGCTCTCATGAACTTCATGTTGCATGTGCACACCCGTGAACACTCGTATTTGGAGATCCTTCCACCTTTTATGGCTAACCGCAGCAGCTTTTTTGGAACCGGGAATCTACCGAAATTCGAAGCAGAGCTGTTCCATGTGGAAGGAACAGATTATTTTCTGGTTCCTACCGCTGAGGTTCCCGTGACGAATGTCTTCGCAGGTGAAATTTTAGCGGAGGAGAATCTCCCCCTGAGTTTCGTTTCTTCTACCCCCTGTTTCCGGAGCGAAGCAGGCTCTTATGGCCAGGACACCAAAGGGTTGATTCGGCAGCACCAGTTCAATAAGGTGGAGCTTGTCAAGTTTTGCAGACCCGACGATTCCTATAAGCAACTGGAAGAGTTGACCTCCCACGCCGAAGAAATCCTGCGCCGGCTGGAGCTTCCCTACCGGGTGGTCACCCTCTCGACCGGCGATATGAGCTTCAGCGCCGCCAAGACCTATGATCTGGAAGTCTGGATACCCAGTCAGAACAGGTACCGAGAGATTTCATCTTGCAGTAATTTCGAGGACTTTCAAGCCCGCCGAGCCAACATTCGTTGCAAGACGAGTGGCAGCAGGCGAACCCGCTTTGTCCATACCCTGAACGGTTCAGGATTGGCCGTGGGAAGAACCTGGCTAGCCCTCATGGAGAACTTTCAGGAGGAGGCGGGGACGGTGCGGATTCCTGAAGTGCTGCGGCCTTGGATGTATGGGATGGAACACTTAACCGGCCAGCCTTTTATGCTATCCTAACATGACGAAAACCCGTAACTTGCCGGGTTCTACTGAACCCTTATTGAAAAATGATCAAATTTAATCTTGACAAGGAAGTAGCCTTAACTTTTTACGATCAAATTAAAGGACAGCTCCTCTCCGCCATCTATTGCGGCAAGATCAAGGAAGGGGATCGACTGCCCTCCATTCGAGAATTGGCAGAAGACCTCGATGTCAATTACAAGACAGCCCGCAAGGTCTATCTTCGCTTGGCTGAAGAAAACTACATTGAAATTGTTAAAGGAAGCGGGGCTTTTCTGCAAAAGGGAAGGGGAGAGAAGAGTTACGAGCGAATGCGTCGGCAGGCAATCTTCAAGTTGCTGGGAGAAGTCGCCGAAAAAGCTCAGAACCTTGGACTGTCTTCGGGGAGATTTCTACGGCTTTTGGATGGCTATTTCTCCGGTACTAACCTGAGGAAAATTCACCTGCTGGTCATTGACCATGAAGAGGAGGCCTTTATTTTTTCGCGCGAGCTGAAAATGCGTCTGGGGGTCGATGCATCTTCCGTGTCCTTGAACCAGGTCCAGACTAACGGGGCAAATAAGTTATTTAAGAACAGTGATTACTTTTTAACCACCAGCTGGCACATGGAGGAAGTGCATCGGTTAGCCGAGAAATACAGGAAACAAGTGATGGAAATCAAGCCCAGCCCAGAGATCTATACAGAGATCTTGAATGCGGCTCGTGATCGAAAGGTGGCCATCGTTATCCAGGACGAGGAAACGATGCACGCTTCCTGGGAAATCTTCATGAACATCTATCATCCTTCAACTGAAAAGCAGTTTTGGATTGCACCGATTAATCGGGAGGATTTAATCGTGAAGATCATTCAGGAAGCAGAGCTTATCTTTGTTTCCCCTATGTGCTGGGATGAAATGAGAAAGCGCACACCAGCAGAGATAGAATTGAAAACCTACGAGAACTTTATTTCTCAAGAGACAATCGATTCTCTAAAGGAGCTTCAACTGCTTGGGGTCAGACCCTGAAACTGTAACTTTTCGAGGGTCAGACTCTTCTGAGTACCTGCGGCGTCTTCCCAAGGCGGAGTTGCACCTCCACTTGGAAGGATCGGTAACTCCCTCGATCCTTCGCGAGTTGAGCCTGAAGTATCAGACGAAATACCACTCGCTCAGTGAGGAAGAACTCAACCAGCAGCTTTTCCAGTACCAGGATTTCTATGCCTTTCTCGAGAGCTATCAAATTGTCTGCGAGCACCTTCGAGAACCAGCCGACTACTTGAAGGTGCTTGATCGGCTGGGAGAATATTTCAGGGAGGAAAACATTGGCTATGCTGAGATCATCTACACACCTGCTGTTCCCTGGAAATTTGAAAGAGACGGAAAAGAGATTCTCATTGCTCTTCTGGAGAAGACCCGCGAGCTCGAGTCAACTCAAGGAACCATGATTCGCTGGATTCTAGATTGCGTGCGTCAGTTTGGACCCGAGTCAGCGCAGCGAACCGCTGAGTTGGCAGAGGAGTTCCAAGACCGGGGCGTAGTAGGATTAGGTCTTGGTGGTGATGAGAACTCTCTTGAGATGAAGGTGTTTAAGGAGATTTTTGCCTGGGCAAGGGCCCATCGGCTATTCCTTCACGTCCACGCCGGCGAGATTGGCGGCCCACAACAGGTGTGGGACGCGCTGCTCATCCTGGGAGCCAATCGCATTGGACACGGTATTCAGGCTGCCCGGGATTCAAAGCTGGTGGATTATCTGCGCCAGCACACCGTCGGCCTGGACGTATGCCTGACCAGTAATCTCAAGACAGGTGCCTGGACTCCCATCTCGGAGAATCCTTTTGGGCTGCTCTTCCAGCGAGGCGTGCCTGTCTCCTTGAATACCGACGACCCCGGGCTCTTCCAAACCTGTTTGACCGAAGAGTTCGAAAAGGCCGTCCGTTTCTTTCACTTAAATCAGGAGGAAGTTCACCGCATCGTCCTGCAGGGTGTTCACTCATCGTTCCTCCCACATAAGGAAAAAATGGTCCTCATGAAGCGATTTCAAGAAGAGATCCACCGCCTCTCGGCTTAACCCGGACTATGCATAATCCGAGCTGAGCAGGTGGCTCGCTCAAATTCCCAGTAGAAAGTGAAGCTGATCCTTCCTGTCAAAGAAACTTTCCTGACGGATATGGGTGGCCATGGTGAGGACCTTCCGACGCAGGGCTGAATTGCGGGAGAGCGCTTTGATCGTCTGGCGGGCCAGGAAAGGATGCTGGACGGCAGCAAGCAGCAATTGGGCCAGTTTAAAGGAGGGACGGAAGTAGCTCTCGCGCAGTTGAGTGTATTCACAGAGATCTTGCTCACAGAGCCTGTCCTCACCCAGTCGCTCCTTCACAACCAGGCAGGCCAGTTCTGCGTCTTTTAAGGCCAACGTCATACCCTGTCCCGTAACTGGATCGACTGCTCCGGCAGCGTCTCCCACCAGAAGCAGGCGCTGCCCGTGACTACGTGAGACTTCAAGACTCACAGCACCAGTGCTTTCCACTGTCCTGTGGGGATAGGGAGTCCTGAGCCGCTCAAAGAGGCCTGGGAAGAGAGTCAGATTTTCGAAATAGAGATCCGGCAGTTGTGTCCCCCGCGAGTGGCGGACTGATCCATAAAGGAGAAGGGTGATCCGAGCCGACCCATTGCCCATGGGGGCAACGTAGGCTTCTCCTGTCTTACAGCAGTGGACCTCCACCACGCCCTGTGTGCCTTCCAGTTGGTCGTACAGAGTACGCAAGGCGAATCTTCGAGCGCGCCGCTTGCGGCGGTGAATTCCAAACCCGTTGTGAAAGCGCGATCGGATGCCATCGGCCCCGATGAGCAGCCTTGCAGTGTGGGTCTGTTTTTGGCCTTGATAGAGGCCGGTCACTTCCACCTGCTTGGCTCCGGTTCGAGCCGACAGCACTCTGAAGCCTTCACGCAGTTGGACTCTCGGTTGTTGCGCCGCAAATCGAGCCAGACGCGCATCCAGAATCAGCCGGGGCAGAACCCAGCCTCGAGCTGTATTGGAAACTTCACGAAAATCCAGAGTGAGGCAGCGGTTCCGGGGGAAGTGGAAGTGGATTCCAAAGAAGGCTTGCCCTCCCTCGCCCTGCAGTTCGGAGAGTATTCCCAGCTTGTCCAGGATGTCTGCCCCGGCCGGCATGAGACCCTCTCCACAGATCTTTTCTCTGGGGAAGGTGGCCCGTTCAACCAGAAGAACATCAAAACCCTGTTGAGCCAGCAAAGCAGCGGTCATGGAACCGGCCACACCGGCTCCCACGACGATCACATCATAATTTGCCATGCTGCCTCTCTTTGTCTGCCAGGGAGGATAGCATGCAGGAAGAATTGTCGCCCGGCACTTTTGAACAACGTGGATGCGTCTAGTAAAGTGAGAGAGAAGAGGAAGCTCAGCGGAGGAGTGGCCGAGTGGTTGAAGGCGGCGGTCTTGAAAACC
>JAPUKI010000401.1 GCA_027295745.1 Acidobacteriota bacterium | reverse complement strand
TCGTAGCGGAGTCGGCGTGCGCAACTTTCCAGGTTCTCACCACTTTCTCTCACGGCATGCCGTGTGTCGACGCGCCTGACCTCGATGGGAATGGCGAGTTTTCGGCAGAGGTCCTGGACAAACTGCTCATCCTGCTCCGATTCCTCTCCCCTCAACTGGTGGTTCACGTGGGCTGCGGACAGATCCAGTGACAACCTTTCCTTGAGCTCCTGTAAGACCAGGAGCAGCGCCACAGAGTCGGGACCTCCCGAAAGCGCCACCAAGGTATGATCTCCCTCTTTGAGAAGTCGATATCGGTGAAGGGTCTGCAAAACCCCTCTTGTGAAAGGCCTCACCGTTTTCCTCATCCTTGACAGAATAACTGATGTGGTCGTATTATCACATGGACTTATCAGGAGTGGCGGAGGGAACGGGCCCGTTGATTCCACAGCAACCAGCCCCTATGGGCTAGGTGCTAAATCCCACAGGACAATCTGGAAGATAAGTTCGGCATCGAAACTGTCGAGGCCCTTTCTTGCCAGAAAGGGCTTTTTCTTTTCAGCTTGGATCTGAGGCCCATCCACTCCTGCCCTCTGATGGAATCGGAAAGCCGGTTTCAAAGAAAGGAGAACAACACTATGAGTTATCTCAAAGGCCTAGAGTGCAAACAGTGTGGCACGCGTTATCCGGCCGATCGAAGCTTTGTCTGTCTAGAGTGCTTTGGCCCCCTGGAAGTCCGCTACGATTACTCCAAAATCCAGTCTGATTTGAATCCGAAAATCATCAGCCAGCGTGAAGAAAATCTCTGGCGCTATCGGGAGCTGCTTCCTGTGACTGGAGAACCCATTACCGGCTTCCATTCCGGCTACACCCCTCTGGTGAGATCCAGACGGCTGGCCGAGCATCTTGGGGTCAAGGAACTGTATTTGAAGGACGATTCCGTTAACCATCCCAGTCTCTCCTACAAGGACCGGGTGGTTCCAGTTGCATTGAGTCGAGGCGCCGAATTGGGTTATAGCGTTCTCTCCTGTGCCTCAACGGGAAATCTAGCCAACGCAGTTGCAGCCCACTGCGCTCAGGCCGGTTTCCCCTGCTTGCTTTTCATTCCCCAGGACATCGAAGCGGCCAAGATCAGCGGCTCACTCATCTGCAAGCCGAAAGTGGTGGCAATGGAGGGAAATTACGACGACGTGAACCGCCTGTGCGCTGAGATCGGCGACCATTACGGGTGGGGATTCGTAAACGTCAATTTGAGACCCTACTACACCGAGGGTGCCAAAACGATGGGCTATGAAATTGCGGAACAACTGGGATGGAGACTTCCGGACCATCTCATCCTGCCCACAGCCGGCGGAACGCTCCTGCCCAAAGTTGCCAGGGCCTTTCATGAGCTCACCGAGCTGGGATGGGCGCAGGGGAAATGCAAGATCTATTCTGCACAGGCAGAGGGCTGTGCCCCGGTCGTTCGAGCACTTCTCCAGGGCCTGGATCACATAGTTCCGGAAAAGCCTCGCACCTTGGCCAAGTCCATCGCAATCGGCAATCCGGCAGACGGTATTTATGTTCTTCAAGAAGTCCGCAAATCGGGTGGCTGGGGAGCGACTGCCAGCGATGGTGAGATCCTGGAGGCCATAGAGTTATTGGCAGAAACGGAAGGGATTTTCACGGAGCCCGCTGGCGGAACCACATTGGCGGCAACGATTAAACTGCTCCAGGAGAAGCGCATCAATCCTGAGGAGAGCATCGTGGTGGCGATTACCGGAAATGGGTATAAAACCCTGGATGTTTTCGAGTCCCAGTTCGAAGTCGATGTGACCCTGCGACCCAATTTGAAGGTCTTTCGTGAATGGTTTGAGGCACAGGAAAGACTGGCTCCCGTTGAGACGCCTGCATGATCAACCGGCCAGTCAAGGTGAAAAAGTATGGCGGCACCTCTGTCGCGACCGTTGAGTACATCCGCGGCGTGGCCCGGGAGTTGGTGTCGGACCACCAGCAGGGAATACCGCAATTGGTCGTGGTCTCGGCCATGGCCAAGACCACCGACCAGTTGCTGGAAATGGCCTTACAGGTCACCAATCGACCCCGAGCCAGGGAACTGGACATGCTGCTGACCACTGGTGAACAGGTGTCGATCGCTTTGCTTGCCATGGCCGTCCATGACTTGGGAGTCAACGCCGTCGCTCTGACTGGAGCTCAGTGTGGAATCTTGACTGATGGGAATTTTTCTCGTGCTCGGATTCAAAATATTGCCACAGATAAGATCCACAAGTTACTGGAAGATGGGAACATCGTCATCGTAGCCGGCTTTCAGGGGGTGACCTCAGATCAAGAAATCACTACCTTGGGACGGGGAGGCTCCGATACCACAGCAACTGCACTGGCTGCAGCACTGAAATCTCCCGTGTGCGAGATCTACACGGACGTGGACGGTGTATTCACGGCCAATCCCAGGATCGTCTCGGACGCCCGTCTCTTGGACTTTATTAGCTACGAGGAGATGCTGGAGTATGCCGCTTCGGGCTCGGACGTCCTGCATCTGAGGTGTGTTGAAATTGCTAGTAAGTTTGATATACCCCTGGAGGTACGGTCGAGCCTCAATCATCGACCGGGAACAACTGTGATGAGGGAGGAACTTTTGGAAAAAGTAGCGATCACCGGTGTGACAGGTGACGCCCGGATTGCCCGCGTTGCACTGATCCGGGTCAAGGATATTCCTGGCGTGGCAGCTCAGATCTCGCAAACTCTGGCTGATGCCAACATCGGCATTCAGCTGATCATTCAGGGAATTCGGCATGATGAGGGCAATGACTTCTCACTGATCATCTCTCAGGAGGACAGCCAACATTCCCAGGAGATTTTGCAGAGAGTAAAGAGTGAAGTAGGAGCCCAAGAGATTCTGGTGGATACCAGCGTTGCCCGGGTCTCCATCATTGGCTCCGGGGTGGCCAGTACTCCCGGCGTTGCCGCCCGGATGTTTCAGTCCCTGGCCGATCAGAATATCAACATCCAACTCATCAGCTCATCAGAGGTCCGAATCGCCTGTATTATCCAGGAAGATCAATTGGATCGTGCGATTCAAACCATTCACCGAGCCTTCAATCTCTCCAATCTGGAACGGAAAAAGCTTTCGGCCGATGTCTAAGTGCGTGCAGTCGTCCAGTGGTGCGGCTTTGACAATTAGGCTGCCGTTCCGTACAATAGGAATGCCCACCTTACTTGACAATTTCTGGGAGGCTGCATGGAATACAAAGTTGGGGAGAAGGTAATCTACCCGAATCAGGGAGTTGGGGTTATTGAGGAGATTTCCATCAAGGACATCGCCGGGCAGTCAGAGAAATTCTACATGCTCAGGATCATGTCCAACAACTCCAAGGTGATGATCCCCATCTCCAATGCTGAGAGCGTCGGAATTCGCAGACTTTGCGAGCCCGCTCAGGTGAAGAAGCTTTTTACCATCCTGCGGGAGGAGCTCGACGAATACAACCCCGACTGGAAAAACCGCTACAAGAATAATGTAGAGAAGATGAACTCAGGATCCATCTTTGAAGTCGCTAAGGTCCTGAAAACACTCTTTTTCCTGAGCTTTCAGAAAAGCCTTTCTTTTCGCGAAAAGAAAATGTTCGACCGGGCCCGTCAATTGGTCGTCTCAGAGATTGCGACCGTGGAAGAACGGCCTCTGCTGGAGGTGGAGGAGTTGGTCGATAAAGAACTCACCTCGAGCTACCAGCGGGCTCAGGGGTAAGTACCTCGTTTCTTCACCCCGTTAGACGGCTTAGAACTCACCCCTCTTCATTAATTGTGCCGCTTCCTTAGCAAAGTAGGTCACCAGAAGATCGGCTCCAGCGCGGCGGATCGCCAGCAGGCTCTCCACAAGGGTTGCTTCTCTGTCCAGCCAATTTTGAGCAAAAGCCGCACACAAGGAGGAATACTCTCCACTCACCTGATAGGCAGCCACCGGGACCGTGCTCAATTGGCGAACCTGAAAGATGACATCGAGATAGGGGAGGGCTGGTTTGACCATGACGATGTCAGCACCCTCATCCAGATCCAGTTCCACCTCCTTCAGGGCTTCGCGAGAGTTGGCTGGATCCATCTGGTAGCTCTTCCTGTCCCCAAACTTGGGAGCGGACTCAACCGCTTCTCGAAAAGGACCGTAAAAGGCAGATGCGTACTTGGCCGCGTAGGAGAGAATGGGAACATGCTCAAATTGCTGTTCATCCAAAGTCTCTCGAATAGCTCCCACCCGGCCGTCCATCATGTCAGAAGGGGCGATCACATGGGCTCCTGCTTCGGCATAGACCAGCGCTGTCTGGGCGAGGATCTCCAAAGTTTCATCGTTCTGGATGGTTCCTTGACCCGTCTCAGGGCCTTCCCGGACAATTCCACAGTGTCCATGGTCGGTGTACTCACAAAGACACACATCAGCAATTAAGAGGACATCTGGAACATTCTTTTTGGCGAGCTTCAGAGCCTGACAGACAACCCCGTCCCGAGCATATCCAGCGCTTCCCATGGGATCTTTCTTTTCCTGGGCGGGAATTCCAAACAGGATCACGGCTGGAATCGAGAGCTCCTGAACAGACCGCAATTCCTCCATCAGCATGTCCGGGGAGAAACGGAACTGACCCGGCATCGATGAAATCTCTTCTCGAATTCCCTTTCCCTCGCGCACAAAAATGGGATAAATCAGCTGATCAACTGAGAGCCGTGTCTCCCGGACCATTCTTCTCAAAATGGGATTTTCGCGCAGACGACGGGGCCGGAAGTATGGCTTCATGGTTTTCCTGAAATCAGTAACGCTCTCGAAACCAAAAGGAATGCTATGGCGGTGGAGGGATTCGAACCCCCGACGCAGCGGATATGAGCCGCTTGCTCTAACCACTGAGCTACACCGCCGTGAAATGAGAAATTATAACTTACTCCTTCAACATGGGGAGAGCAAAAGGTTCCACGCGGTTAAAATCCAGCTTCTTCATCTCAGCGACCGCCTCTTGCATGGAGGAATAAAGCGTGGGCTCGACCGTGATGACAAAGGGGAGGTTCGAGCGATCAGACCAGCGTTCCTGCAGTACTAGATCAATATTGATTTCTCTTTCAGCCAGGATATGGGTGAGGGTGGCAGTGATGCCCGGCCGGTCCTTGACGATAAAGCGCACATAAAAAGGATAGCGCTCATCCTCCCCACAGCTCACCATCTGGTCAAACTGCCCACTTTCACTGCCACACTCCATCCCAGGTGCCACCTGTGCACCCGAGGTGTCTCTCTTCCACCTTGCTGCGTTTAAGATGTCCGCCATTACTGAGACCGCAGTTGGACCTTCCCCAGCACCTTTGCCGCTAATCAGAACCGACCCTACCGTAGCTCCCGTGACTTCCACTGCATTGAGGACTCCGGAGATCTTTGACAGCGGAAGCTGATTGTCGATCAAGAAAGGACTCACACGCAGGCACAGATTCTCACCCTTTCTTGCAGCCACACCCAACAGCTTGATGGTCGAATCCAGTTTCCGTGCATAGAGGAAGTCAACCGGCACAAGTTCGGTGATGCCTCGGGTGGGAATCTCATCGGGGCCGATGCCGGTATGGAAACAAAGGGTGCTCAAGATGGCCAGCTTGTCCCTGGCATCTCCCCCCGAAACATCCAGGGCAGGATCGACCTCCGCATAGCCCAGCGATTGAGCCTGGGTCAGAGCATCCTGGTAATCCCGTCCACCATCAGCCATCTCCGAAAGAATGAAATTACAGGTTCCGTTGAGGATACCTCGCACCTGTGAGACCCGGTCGGGAAAAATAGAATGACTCACCAGTCGAATGATCGGGATACCTCCCGCCACGGAGGCTTCGAAGCCCAGATAGGAATTCTTTCGGGCCGCCAGCTTGAGATACTCGGTGCCACAACGGGCCATCACCAGCTTGTTGGCGGTGACCACACTTTTTCCCTGCTCCAGACCAGTACGAATGATCTGATCGGCTGGATCCATACCTCCAATCAATTCCACGACGATGTCAGAAGGAGTTCCCAGAAAATCTTCCAGCGACTCGGTCCACGTCACAGACGACGAAATCCACGAAGTGTCCTTTTGTTGGTAGCTTCTGTCCAGGATCGATACAAGTTGTAAATCGATCCCGAACCTTTCACGATAACGGGGACCTTCTTCCTGTAAAAGTCGCACCACTCCCTGTCCTACCGTTCCCAGTCCGGCCAGAGCCACACGAAATTCGAAGGGAGAGTTCTGCGACGTCGACGGCATTAGACCCTGAATTATCGCAGGGAAATGTGGGGACAGTCTACTCTGTCCCCACATTTCCCTGTTCGGTTCTACCTTTTCCCTAAAGCCTGATATGATGAAAGGACCTGGGCATCCGACCCAGTAGCCAGGATCAACCATGGAAAGTCTATTCACATTCCTCTTTAAATACCGACCTTTCTTTTTTCAAAGGGGAGAGTTTACCTTCCAGTGGGGCTTCAGCGACTGGATAGTTGGCCTAATGATCCTTGCTCTTTCGGTCCTGCTTTTCCTGGTCTATCGCCACAGGTTGCTCTATCTCAA
>JAPUKI010000400.1 GCA_027295745.1 Acidobacteriota bacterium | reverse complement strand
TCAGCCTGGGTGCCTAACTGGGTGACTATGCGGTCGTTGACCGAAACGCGGCCCTGCCGGATAAGCTCCTCCGCCTTGCGGCGCGAAGCGATTCCCGCAGCTGCCACGATCTTCTGTAGTCGCTCTCGCATGGCAAATCCTCGAACCCTGTTAGCCCTGATTATTCATGAATTTGGTTATGCTGTGAAGTTAGAGAAGCCTTTTCCCCGAGCCGCCATCCGAGCCGCAGGCTGCAGAGACTGTCTCAAATCTTGTAGCGGCTGTTCTGTGAACGGCTCCGGTGCTCTTGAGCCCCAACGGGGCGACATGAAATAGCCGGGGGCGTAGCCCTGGGTAGGATGCAGCAGCAGATCAGAGCCCGGTAAGGGCGGCACAGAGAGAAAAGAACTCGGAGGACCGCCCTTACAGGGCTCCACGCAGACACTCTCCGAGTTCCAGGGGCTTGCGCCCCTGGCTATTTCATGTCGCCCCGTTGGGGCTCCGGAGGTCTCTCGCCAACCGATCACCCGGTCTGTCTTCAGGTGTCAGCTGTCCGTTCGGCACCTGAGGTGCCATGGCACAAGTGCCTCCCACCTTCTGTACGCCCGAGCTCCTCAGCCAGTCGACTGGGAGAGAACCTCTTGGAATTCTTCTAAAGTTGGCAGTTCGGAGAGATCGTTGAGGCCAAAGTGAATGATAAATTGCTTGGTGGTTCCATACATGATCGGCCTCCCCACCACCTTCTTTCGTCCCCGCGTGTCGATCAGCTTTTTCTCAAGCAGAGTGTGGATCGTGGAAGTCCCTTTGATACCACGGATGTCCATGATTTCTGGGAGAGTCACAGGTTGTTTGTAGGCGATCACCGCAAGGGTCTCCAGGGCTGCCAGCGACAGCTTGGCGGAAGGTCTTGTTTTCAGGTAGGTTCGAATGTTTTCATGATGATGGGGGCGGGTCGTCATTCTATAGCCACCCCCGATTTGGCGAATCTCAACTGCTTGCTGAAGAGAGTTAAATTTCGAGACCAGACTCTCCAGGTTCTCCTTGAGTTCTTCCACAGAGGTGTCGGGATAAACCTCCTGGAGCTCAGAAAGGGTCAGTGGCTCTCTCGCCACAAAGAGGATAGCCAGGATCTGGTTGGATAACGCCTCTTCTAACATGCCAGAATGCGAATGTCTTCGAAAACTTCTTTTTGAATGAGTCGAACCTCTCGCAGCCTCGTCAGTTCCAGTAAAGCCATAAAGGTGACGGCCAGATGAAGGCGAGAAAGTTTGAGCTGGAAAAAGAACGAAAACAGGACTTCCTTCTGGACCGTCAGGAGACGTCTGATTTCTCCGATCTTCTCTGCCAGCGTGACCGGGTCGTTTTCCATCTCCATGACGATTTGGTCTTTATAGCGTTCCACCATGCGGTGAAAAGCACTCACCAGATCGAACACATTGGCCGATATGAGTTCCTTTTCCTCAGCTTGGAACTCGTTCTCATCCGGGGGCCAGACACAGAGCTCAACCGTTTCCCGTTCAAAGAGCATTTGGGCCGCCTGCTTGAATTTCTCGTGCTCCAATAGCTGTTCAACGAGTTCCTTGCGAGAGCGTTCAACCTCCTCATCCAACTCGGAACCGGGCTGAGCGGGAAGCAGCATCCCCGATTTGATATGGATCAGGGTGGCGGCGATGACCAGGAAGTCTCCCGCAATGGTGATGTTGAGATCCTTCATCATATCCAGATAGCGCAGATACTGATCCGTGATCTGGGCGATGGGAATAAGGTAGATATCGATCTCTTGTTGGCGGATGAGATGAAGAAGCAGGTCCAAGGGGCCTTCAAAACTCTCCAGTTGGACCGTATAGCCCTCTCCTTCGGGCACGGCTAGCTCCCGCATTTGTTCAATAGTCTAACTTCATGGCCTGACGTACCTCTCCCATGGTCTCTCTGGCTAGACCTTGGGCCTTGGTACTTCCTTCAATCAACAGCTCCCTCACTTGATCGGGCTTTTGCTCCAATTCCACCCTTTTTTCATAGAGCGGCTGGAGGACGGGAAGCATATTCTTGAGCAGCAGCTCTTTGCAGTCTGTACAGCCGATTCCCGCCGTCGTACAGCCCTCTGTCACCCACTGCCGGCCGTCATCGTCGGTCAGAAGTTTGTGATAGTCGAATACCGGACAAATTTGTGGATTGCCCGGATCAGTGCGTCGGACCCGAGCGGGATCCGTCACCATCTTCATCACTTTTTCAGAGATGCTCTTGGGGTCTTCGGAGAGCTGGATCTCATTGCCGTAACTTTTACTCATTTTCCGACCATCCGTGCCGGGTAAACGCGCCATCCGGGTCAACTTGGCCTGGGGTTCTGGAAAGACAGAACCGTAGAAGTGATTGAAGCGGCGGGCGATTTCCCGACACAGTTCAATATGTGCCACCTGATCTTCCCCGACCGGAACCAAGTCTGCTTTGTAAATCAAAATGTCGGCCGCCTGAAGCAGCGGATATCCCAGGAATCCATAGGTCGAAAGGTCTTTGTCCGAGAGCTGCTGGATCTGTTCTTTATAGGTGGGAACCCGCTCCAGCCAAGGTATCGGGACAATCATGGAGAGCAGCAGGTGCAGTTCAGCATGCTCCGGAACCAGGGACTGGATCATGATCGTGGACTTTTCGGGATCGATCCCACTGGCAAGCCAGTCCATGGCCACCCCCAGGACACTCTGCCTGATCCGATCCACATCTGCGTATTCGGAGGTCAGGGCATGGTAGTCCACTATTCCGAAAATGCACTCGTACTCATCCTGCAGACCAACCCAGTTCTGCAGAGCGCCAAAGAAATTTCCCAGATGCAGCCGTCCCGTGGGCCGCATACCGCTAAATACTCGTTTTTTCATGGTTGAGGCGTTAGAGCCCGGATTATGCATAGGTTCTCGTCACGAAGCGACGAAAGCGCCGACCTGACAAGGCACGTGACCCGCAAGCGGGTGCCCCAGGCCCCCGCAAACGTACTCTTGAGTACGTTGAGGAGGCCGACCGAGTGTAACGCTGGCGGTGCAGCACACCGGATGATTTCGTCGCTGCAGTAGAGAATTTATGCATAGTCCGGGCTAAAATACCAAGCCCCGCACAAAACCAAGGACTGGACCGAGAATTTCTCCCAAGGCACCGGAGAACAAGAGCAGCATCAAAAGCATGAAGCCATACGGCCTGATGCGATCAAAGAGAACAGAAAGATTTTCCGGCAAGAGACCGGACAGTATCCAACTGCCATCCAGGGGCGGAATGGGAATGACATTAAAGACCGCCAGGATGACATTGATAATCAACCCCAGATAGAAGAGCAGGAACAACGGGTAGAGGGTGTGCCCCTCCCGGGCCAGTGACGGGTTCAAGAGAATCATGGTTTTCAAGCCAACCAGAAAGACAAGGGCTGCCGTCACATTACTGACGGGCCCGGCCGCTGCAATCAAGACATGATCCTTCTTGGGATTTTTCAAGAGACGAGTATTGACCGGCACCGGCTTGGCCCAGCCGAAGATAACCCCTCCACTCAGGAATCCCAGCAGCGGAAAAAGGAGACTCCCGATAGGGTCGATATGAGCCAGCGGGTTCAGGGTCACCCGGCCCAGATCGCGGCCCGTGGAATCCCCAAGCAAATCCGCCGTCCAGGCGTGGGCAGACTCGTGAATGCTCAGAGAAAATAAGAGCACTGCAATGCTGATCAGGAGAAATATTGGATCAATCCCACCGAAATCCACGCAACAAATGATACCACAGCGCCCCAACCGTGCTGCTATAATGGATTTCCCGTGAGTGTACTGCTCCTGAACTCAGCCTTCGCCTTATACGTGCTCGGGCTTCTCCACAGCGTGGCGGCCTTCGTTTCAAAGAAGAATGACCTTTTCCATCGGATCGCAATTGTCTCGGTGGGGGTGGGATTTGCTCTGCACTCCGCTTTTCTCATCTCCAGTGCAGTGGAGAAATCGCGCCTCCCACTGACGGACTTGAAAGAGGCACTGGCATTTTTCGCCTGGACCGTTTCTCTCTGTTTTTTTATCTCCCATGTGCGCTATCGCATTAAGCCCCTTGGACTTTTCCTGCTCCCTCTGGTCACCGTCTTAATGCTGGGAACCATTTTCATCAAATCTTCCCCGGTGCCTGAGATCTTCAGCAGTTCCTGGATTTACTGGCATACCATCTGTCTCTTCCTGGCTTACGGAATGTTCTTTGTCACCTTCATTGCCAGCCTGCTGTACCTGTTTCAAGAACGAGAACTGAAAAGCAAAAAGCCCAAGACCTTTTATTACTGGCTTCCTTCTCTGGTACTGCTTGATGACCTGTTTTATAAGTTCCTGATTTCCGGCTTCTGTTTTATGACACTGGGACTCCTGGCAGGCGTGATTTGGGCTGAGCAGGATTGGGTCGGGTCCTGGCAAGGCGATCCCAAGGTCATCGCGGCACTGGTCACCTGGGGCATCTATCTGGTACTGATCTACCTGCGTGTCACCGCCGGCTGGCGCGGAAGGCGCGCAGCCGTGATGAGCATGGCCGGTTTCCTGTCAGTTCTTTTTACCTTCTTGGGGGCACGCTACTTGGGAGGTTTGCATCCGTTTCTTTAGCTAATGGATCTGGTTTTAGTCGGACTCAACCATAAAACTGCACCCGTGGAGGTTCGCGAGCGGATTGCCTTCACCGAGGAGCAACTACACCCGGCCCTGAAGCGCCTGCAAACAGAGTTTGGCCTGTGGGAAGGAATGATTATCTCGACCTGCAACCGGGTGGAGGTCTTCGCTCACGGACAGAAGAGCCAAGAGCAAATCATCGAGTCGGTCAAGGAGTTTCTTTACTCCTCTCACGACTTACAACCGCGCTTCCTGGAGGATTATCTTTACAGTCATCTGCAGGGTGACGCCGTACGACACATCTTTCGAGTGGCCAGCAGTCTGGATTCGATGGTGGTGGGAGAGCCACAAATCCTGGCCCAGGTCAAACAGGCTTATGCCATGGCCTGTCAGGCAGGAAGCGTGGGAACTTATCTCAAAGACTTGATTCCCCGAGCTTTCTTTGTCGCCAAGAAAGTGCGCAGCACGACTCGAATTGGGGCTTCGGCCGTATCCATCAGTTCCGT
>JAPUKI010000040.1 GCA_027295745.1 Acidobacteriota bacterium | reverse complement strand
TGCCCCATGTGGCTGTGTGATTCTTTCTCAGCCTGAGCCAGCACCTGAGGCTGCACGACCACGGCAATCAGTACCAGGACAAAGCCAATGGCGAAACTTTTCATTCAACACCTCCCTTTTTTGTTTACGATAAAAATGTAGACCGATTGTATGTCTGCGTGGTAGCAGAGTCAAAGAGTAGAGCAATGAGAGTTACCGGGATGTGTGTGCGTGAGGCACAACTGGAGGACGCTCCTGAGATTGCCAGGGTCCATATACTGAGCTGGCGTGCTGCCTACCGTGGCCTCATTCCGGATTCCATTCTGGAAGATCTCGACATTCAGGAACGTACCCTGCGATGGAACAAGCTTCTGTCCAAGCCTGATGAGTGGATCTTCGTGGCTGTGGATCAGGACTCTTTGGTGGGATTCTGTAGCCTGGCTCCTGCACGAGATGGGGAAGAGGATCCAAAGGTTGTAGCCGAGATTGTTACCATATACGTCGACCCCGAGAAATGGGGTCAGGGGTTCGGAAAAGCTCTATCGGAGGCAGCGCTCCAGAGGGCTCGCAAAGGCGGATTTCAGGAACTTATCTTGTGGGTTCTCCGTGAGAACCACCGGGCACGGGACTTCTATGATCGTCTTGGGTTCCATGTTGATGGTGCCGGTGATGCCAAGGGATTTGCACCAGGCCTTCTTATTCCGCAGGTTCGTTATCGATTACAGCTTTGAAGTCCTCCCAGATCGGGTCCTTGATGGACTGCCAAACCTCAGTTTCCACAATAGATGCTCGCTCGGTCTGAAGGAGCCTTTCAAATTCTTCCCAGCCCTGTGTTGGCTGTCCCATGCGAACATAGTTCAGAAGTAACCTGACTGAATTGCCCAGATAATCGTAAGGATTTTCGGTTTGATCAATGGCTGACTCTAGCTCACTGATTCTACTTTGGTAAAAATCGGGGTAGTCAGAATTGGCTCTCTGATAGGAACCATTTCTCCAGGCGAAAATTTCCTCGACTGATGGTGCTATAACGTGGGGCAAATACTCATAAGACTCCCACCTTGTCTCTACCGCAATGACCTCTAAAGAACCATCCTGATCCAGATCTACCAGGGATTTTGGAAAAAGACTCCCACTGATAGGCTCAGTCAAATGGATGGACCGAGAGCCCTGTACCTGGTACACCCTAACTTGTTGACACGACCAGGCAGTGCCTGAGCATCCCTTCCAAATGACAATCTCCCTTAATCCATCTCCATTGACATCGCTATTGTTCAGTTCATGGAATGACAAGGCCCTCCTTTCAAAGACGTCTCTCCTCAGCAGTTCTGTGCCCTGTGCATCGGATCTGTAGATGCGGAACTCCGAGACCCTTCCAACCAGGTCCACTTCCTTTTCTAAAAGGGTGACCAGATGAGGGGCTAAACCATCCTGATCGGGATACCAATAATCTTTGAGTTCAAAGCCATCCTTCTCTAGTTGCTCCAGCTCTTCACTGAAGGTCTCGGGAAGACTTTCCTGGAGAAGACTCGCTTTGGGTTTAGCTGACTGGAGTAGTGCACAAGAACTAAAAGCGACAAACAAAATAACAACCCAGTACAAGCGACTTTGCATAACTCACCTTTCGACAGCTCGAAGGACACCAGAACACACAGTCAGTTGGATGAAAAATAACCTGTGAGGTTTCCAGGATTTCTACCCGTTGTTGGATAACCGACCAGTCTGGTTCGCCTTTGAAACGGTCTAACCGCGCCATCATCTAGTGTCTTAGTGTTGGAGAAATTGTGGACTGAAACTAAGGCCCTCGTCAGTTTTAACAAATGAAAAAGTCAATTCTTGAAATCTACGCCTTAGCTGTCTGCTTTGTAGCTCTGATTTGCTTGGTCATCGTGCTAGGAATCGGAGTCTATGATCTGATACAAATCGCTAATCCGGAGTTTACGATCAATGCCTACGAATACGAGAGACATCAGTCAGATGAGGCGTTTAGAGGCTTTTCTGGTAGAGAGCTGCGTGGATTTGCCCCCGGGGTTCCTGTAGGACCTACAGAATGGTCGGAAGAAGAGCTCACGGCACAGCGAGAAGAAAGCTATCAAGCGGCACTTCGGGCAGAGCGCAGAAGAGCAGGACAAAGCCTTACGATGATCGCTATTGTACTGCTGATTGACATACTGGTGTTTGTGCCTCATTGGTTCTTGGCGAGGAAGAGAAGAGCTGCCAGCACCTTCAGTTAATGCCATTCTGCTGGAAACTCAGAGTTTTTCGCCGGCGGTCGAAGTCACCTTAGCTTCCACTCATGGAGGCAGGGGGAAGATGGTTTCTGGGAGAGTCGGATTCTGCTTGCCTTCAACCTCCCGAGGGTGTACTATCTGGAAAAGTCTCTATCCGTACAACTTGGGAGGGCTGACATGCCCAACGAATTTATGAACGATGCCAAGATGCAAAAACTTGTTTCCTTCCTCATCCTGCTGGTACTGTCCCCCGTGCTGCTGGTCCTTGTTGTCGTCTCTACGACCTACTTACTGAGTGTTCTTCTCGCCATAAGTGGAATAGCCTGAAGCCGCTGAACCTCTTTGTGTTTTTGCCGATCAAGATCGTCCTCAAGTGGTTTGAGGAACTCAAACGCCTGGTGCTGGCCAATCCCGGCTAAGGGCGTTGGGCCTGGCGGGGAGCGAGGGGCTTGATCCCCACGGTCCAGGAGAGGGGAACCGACACCGGATTGTAGCAAACCTTCTCGTCGCAGGCTTGATACTCAAGCGAGCCCGTGAAGGTCAGCGTTCCCAGTTCGTCAAAGGCCGTCCGCTCCTCCCGAATCGTTTCGGTAATCACTTCCTGCAACAAGGTGAACGGTTTCTGATAAACAGGCACGCGCTCATCGAACGGTTCGAAGTAAAAGATCTCGGAAGCAGGATGCTGTATGGGGAGGAGGCGAACAAAGCGTTGCGGCTCGATTCGAAGGGTGATAATACGATAGCCTTCAGCCCCCGGGGCGTATACGTGCATGTTGGGCTGAGGTGTGATTTCAACGGCCAAAGAGAAGCGCTCACCCCGAGCGATCACCGAATCACTGGGATAGGTCCTGATCTGCATATGGCTTGTCGAGATCTCGGTGCCCTGAACGGAAGAGCCTCCCACGCCCAATTTCACCAGGATGCTGGCGGCTGTGTTCCGTTCCTGATAGAAGTCCTCGAAGAAGCGGTCCGTGACCACGCCCTCAGGGTCCAGTATGAATGTGCCGGGATAGGCGATTCCCAGGAACCGCTCACTCGGGCTGGTCACCGTCACGTACTCCTGGACGTCGGCTATGATCGCCGGGTCCTCGCCATTGGGACCGAGGGCATCCTCGATGACCGTGTTATAAATGCCGTACCTTTTGATGGTTGCCGAGCCCACGTCCGAAAGCATCGTGAAGGTGATCCCATGCTGCCGCGTGAACTCGGCCTGCTTCTCCGACGAGTCGTAGCTGATGACTGTCAGTTCCAGCCCCTGTTGGCGAATCTCATCGACCCGGCCCTGCAGCTCGACCAGCTGCGTTCTACAGTAGGGTCACCAATCCGCCGATCTCACGAATACGAGCATCGCTCCCTTCGGCCCCATGATGGAGGGCAGTGTCCAGGTCTTGCCTTGCTGATCCTTCAGGCTGAAGTCAGGTACTTTCTCGCCAACCTGAGGGCCTAGTTTGGAGACATCGATCTTCGTTCGTGTCGGAAACGGCGTCTGGGCCCGTGCCACCCAGGTGAACCCTATGATCCATGTCGCCACCACAATAACCAGCAGTCTTTTGGACATTTCTACCTCCTCATTCGAGCATTACAGACGTGCTCGCTTTCTTTCCAGCAACACACATCATTCTAGATGTTTACAGTAGGGATCTCAATGGTGAATGTCCGAATGGGGGTGAAACGATCGGAAAATGAACATTTTCCCCTCTTTTCGAACTTGTATGTTAGACACGGAAATGGTATTCATAGTTACAGTTCACCTTAAGAAAGAAAGTTTGGATGAAACCCAGGCCCAGGCCGCGACAGATTTCGTTCCAGTTCATCAGCTCGACTGCAGAGTCAACGGGTGTACACACCGTCTTGGCTGAACAGCGTTTGCTGATGGGCCACTGGGAAGCTCTCAGAGAGCCTTACTGAAAGGAGCATACGGATGCCAGATTCACTTACACTCAACATTAACGGAAAAGCCCATACCGTCCAGGTGGACGGGGATGTGCCCTTGCTCTGGGTCATCCGGGAGACTCTTCAGCTGACCGGTACCAAGTTCGGCTGCGGAATCGCCCAGTGCGGCGCCTGTACGGTTCACGTGGATGGTCAGCCCATGCGATCCTGTCAACTTCAGGTGAGCCGGGTGGTCGGCCGCGAGATTACGACCATTGAAGGGATTCGGCAAGATCATCCAGTGAAGCAGGCCTGGATCGATGTGCAGGTCCCCCAGTGCGGCTATTGCCAGTCGGGACAGATCATGTCGGCGGTGGCCCTGGTGGAGCAAAACTCCAATCCCAGCGAGGAGGAGATCATCCAGGCCATGGACGGCAATCTGTGCCGCTGTGGAACCTACATGCGCATCAAGCGGGCCATCAACCAGGCGGCCCAGGAGGTGAGGAACTCATGAAGAACCCAATAGATCGACGAGAGTTTTTAACCCGAGCGGGTCTCACGCTGGCCGTAGCAGCTACCTCTTCGAGTCTGAAGGTTTTCGCCCTTAGCCAGGTCGCCACGGGACCGGAGCTTTTTAGTCCCGGCCCTTGGCTGCAGATTACACCCGATAATCAGGTCATGATTCTCCTGTGTAAATCAGAAATGGGTCAGGGGATTCATACGGCCATACCGATGATTGTGGCCGATGAGCTGGAAGCCGAGTGGGGTCTGGTGCGGACTGAAATGGCCCCGGTGGAAGCTTATTATGCCGACCCGAGACTCAACCAACACGGAACCTTCGGAAGCATGAGTTTGAGAAATATGTACCTTCCGCTGCGCAATCTCGGTGCGGCAGGTCGAGAGATTCTGCTTGAAGCGGCGGCCCAGAAGTGGAATGTGCCCGTCAGCCAGTGTGAGGCCATCCAGAGCAGGATTCACCACCAGGCCAGCGGCCGGTCCTTCTCATACGGAGAGTTGGTGGAAGAGGCCTCGGCCCTTCCTGTTCCTGAGAATCCGAGACTGAAAGAAAAGAGTGAATTCAAACTCATGGGTACCCCGGTGGCGCGCCGCGACATCCCAGCCAAGGTCCAGGGAGAAGCCAAATATGGCCTCGATACTTTTGTGCCGGGAATGCTCTATGGCGTGGTGGCCCGACCACCTGCCTATGGAGGCAATCTTACCTCCTACGATGAACGGGCAGCCAGGCAAGTCGAAGGGGTGCAACATGTGGTGAGATTCAGCCGTGGGGTTGGGGTCTGTGCCGATACTCTGC
>JAPUKI010000004.1 GCA_027295745.1 Acidobacteriota bacterium | reverse complement strand
CTTGTGAAGTCCGACCCAATGGAGCACATTGAAACGCACTGTGACCCGGTGACCTCGGATGCGCTCAAACCTGCCGCTCACCTCTATTCCAGCTTCAGGGGCAGGCAAGGAGCCGGCCAGGAGTTCGGCATAGCTTTTGCGAAAAATCTCAGGCTTGGGCCGCGGCCAGTTTGCCGCCAGCATTGTGGCAGTCTTCCTCCAGCGCAAACTTTCCAGCGCCAGCGCCACTTCCAAACGTCTGCCCAGGGCTTGCTTCAACAGCCGGTTCATTTTTCTTCTGAGTGGCTCTTGCAGCCCTTTGGAGAGAATCTGCAGCGGGCCTCGAGGAGTTGGGCCGAGATGGACCACTCGGACCTGACTCCCCAAGTGCAATCCGGCAGAAAGACTGGCTTGCCTTTTTCTTTGACGATGGCGCCGCAAGCGGAACTCTATGGTCCCGGCTCGTTTTCTGAGTTGGATGTTGAACTCCCCCTCCTCCACCGTCTCTACATGAGCACCCAGCGCAGCTAGCGATGAGAGTCGCTTCTGAATCTTCACCCAGGGGACTGTGCCGGGAAGGGCCCACCCTACCCCCAGAGCCCACTCCACGCCCATTTTTAGCTGCACCCTTCCACTCCAGCGCCAGCGCACCACTTGCCTCTCCGGCATCCCCAAAACTTCATCGGGATCCAGTGGATTTCGATAGCTTCTCCAGCCTTCCTGCAGCGCTCGAGCAAGAGAAGTCCCCTCGGGAAAAACCGTGACCCAGGAGTGGTAGAGTCTTGTCTTTGCACCCACCTCGACCAAAAATGGCGACAGATCCAAACCGGCCGAAGCTTCTGTTTTGACCTCCAGATTCCATTGAATCGCGAAGTGATGGGGAGGAACCCGGAAATTTCCCAAAAAAGCATTCCCGGCAAAGAGAATCACGGACCGGACCACGCCCTCAGGATCGACACGCCATGCCACACCACCCGGTCCCCTTCCCTTCAATCCCGGTGTTACCCGAAAAATTAAATCAATGGGCTTGGAGCGATTGACCAGACCTGAAGGGGAGACCTCGAGGCTCTGGCGAAAAGGCTTTTTTTCCAGGCGCAGCTCCACCAGCGAGCCACTCACGAACCGTGAATATCCTCCTTCCAATCGCCAGATAACCTCTGTTCCCATTACACTCCACCCAGTTTGAAAGTCACTATTCTTTCCAGAACTCAAGCATATCTTTGATCATGGCCGGCAGGGAAGGAAATCTATCCCCTTTCATTCCGGTCCATCCACGAGATTGGTCAATTTTCCCTCGCGAAGCAGTTGGAATCGTGTATACTTCGCACGAAGCAGGGGGTCCACCATAAGCACATCGCCCGGAAACATTGGGAGGCCATGCCCATAAGAGCTCACCCGGTTCTTCGAAAACTTCCCGTCCTGTTTATTCTTTTGACCAGTGTCCATCTTCTGCCACACCTGCTGGGGGCGAAAGACTCCCTCGAGACACCCAACTTACGGCAGGCTTTGCATCTGATTCTCTTCGAGGACTATCCTTACACACTCGTCTCCCCAGACAAGCTCTCCAGTTACCAAGCAGTAGATCTGCCCTCGGCAGACTTTCCGCAACAGTTCTCCTGCTTGTATGGACCTTTTCCACGGCTTCAGAGATTCACGGTGCCAGAGGGCATTGAAATCCCCAGGAAACTCATCCTGTTGGACATTCACACCCTCTCGGAAGCCGCATGGAGCAGGAACACTGTCTCCCATCGAAACACCTTCACGAATCTCTCTTACCAGCTAGAAGTGACCGATTGGACTAACGACTCCTATGAGCTTAGCCTGAGTGGCGAATACATGGGCTTCAAATTCCAGGATATTCCGATTCAGGGCCGGCTGGACCGAACCAAACTGGTGACAATTCAGAGAACAACCAGACAAACTCTCTTTGCTGTTCTCACCCCCCTACAAGCCATTCCGCTGTTTTCAACCGTGGAAAATTCGGGTGTGGGTAACATTTCAGGGCCACAACTGATCGAGGGCCCAGCACCGCTCTATCCACAAGAGTTGTCTGAAAAGGGCACGGTGATTATTCGAGGTATCATCACTCCCGAGGGGCGGCTTGACCCCGATCGTTTTGTTCTGCTGGAATGTCCCCACCCCCTTCTGGGACGAAGCGCTCTTCGAACGATCCTTGACGATTGGAAATTCCAACCAGGCGAAAAAGATGGAAAGCCCGTGGAGGCCTTGACCACCATCGAGATTCAATTCGCCCCCGATTGAAGCATTCCTTCGATGGTGCCCAGTGCACTGGAAGGCACCACGTGACCTCCCTCGAAATCAAACAGTTCCGGCCTCAAGCCGGCTGCCGTAAGGTGTTCACGCGCTTGCCTGGCTTCCTCAGGTGAAACGTTCTCATCTCGACGGCCATGGACCAGTAAGATTTGGATGGGGCGCAACGAGTCCAGTTGCTCCAGGATATCAGACGGCAAATCTCCTCCGCAGGCGATAAGCCCCTGAAGAGGTAGCGAGCTGTGGGCCCAGGTCCGATAGGCCATGGAAACTCCTTGAGAGAAGCCCAGGATAAAGACCCGCTCTGTATCCACTTCAAACGTCTCCTGCAGCATGTTGTAAAACTGCTCCATGTAAGCAACAAAGTCCGAGACCGATTGATCGCGCTGGTAGCGCGTCAGCCAGGAGAATCCAACTCGGCGCTCTTCCATTTGGGTGTAAAACTGGTGGGCAGCTTGAGGAGCGGCCACCAGAATGCCTTTTTTCGTCAGGGGCTCAAAAACCTTGACGAACTGGCCAGCAACCTGTCCCCAGCCGTGCAACACGATCAAGAGCGGATGGGGTCCCTTCCCGTCCGGAACCTGCACACTGTAATAGACAGTGTGGGAGATCTGCAGTTTGCCGTTGATCAGGTTCATAGCGGTGGAGCTCAGCGTGCTACTCTCTGTCTTTCATGTTTTGAGCCACCAGGACGAGGTCGTGGGATGTCCGGGGCTGATAAAGCCCCCCTATCAAGTCCCCATGAACGGACAGGATGCTGAAACCGGCATTCTCCAGGAGCGGAATCAGATCTTCCCGCCTCCAGCCGCGCAGCTCTACAACTCGGGAGCGAACGACTTCGACTGGAGGATCCGCCTGTGGATCATACTTCAAAGTGGTGGGGCAAAAGCGGACCCAGCCATCTTCCAGGGGTTCCATGAGTCGAAGAAAGACGATTTCACCATCCTCGTGCTGGCGGAAACTCAAGGGAAGATGGCGAATGTTTCCCTCGAAGATGCGCTCGTAGTTGAGGATCTGGAAGAGGATGAGACCCCTTGGCTCCAGGACCTGGACCAGCGAAGCAAATGCCTCCTCCAGATCCTGGCGGCGAGTGAGATGAACCAGAGTGTTGCCCAGGGAAATGGCCGCTCCGAATTGGGTTTTCACCGCTTCCCTCACCTGCTGAAGTTCAGCCAGAACAAACCGTAAATTGGGGGGAAGAGGCTGTTCCTGGGCCTTGGCCAGCATGGACTCAGAGCGATCCAGTCCCACCGCCGCAAACCCCTTCCCAGCCAGAAAGCGGCAGTGCTCGCCCGTCCCGCACCCCAGATCGATCACGGACCGAGTGGGGGCTTTTTCCAGGACCTCCATGAGAAAAGGCGCCTCGCGGCGAATCCTTTTCGGCCAGGCCACAAAGCGCCGATAGTCTACCCGTGAATAGAGATCATCCCCAGAAGCCGGTTTCTCACGCGCCGCCATGTGTTCTTCAATCACACTTTCAAGAAACTTCTCCAAACTCTTAAAGTTCCACAGAGGGTGGGAGACACTTGTGCCAAGGCACCTCAGGTACGTGGGAGGCACCTCAGGTGCCGAACAGATTTCATCCGAAGCAGGTTCTTCGGCACCTGAGCTGTACAGTGCCAGGACATCCTTTACAACTTGTGCCAGGACATCCTTTACACCTGAGGTGCCTCCCACATTCTAAGCGAGCGCTACTACTTCACTTGCTCATCGATCTTTGAAGATGTCCTTAGGAATCATTCCATGGATTCCCTTGGTTCTGTCCACGTTCTGAGTCACATGGTAATCCACCGCCAGGCTCGCAATCATGAAGGCCTCATTGCGGCTGAGATGAGGAAAGCGTTCCACCAGGAAGTCAATGGTCTCTCGCACGGCGATCTTCATGCCTTCATCCAGGTCTTCATGCAATCCCATCACTATCCAATGGGTGGGCGTCTCGCCGCGGGGCCATTTCAGGCTCATGTCCTTGCGAACAAAGAACTGAAAGCGCCCCCTCAGCCCCGTCTCCAGGGCATTGATGGAAACTTCCCCATGCCCCTGCACCGCATGGCCATCGCCGGCTGAAAAGAGGGCACCTTTGGTGTGCACAGGAATGTACAGGATAGATCCGCTTCCCAGGTCTTTGTTGTCCAGATTGCCGGCGTGCACACCGGGGGGACCGCTGCTGATGCGTCCTGCCGCCGGATCCGGAGCCACCCCCATGGAACCAAAAAAGGGATTGTCGAGGGGAATAATCACTCCCTCGGCCGCTTCAGTCGTCTTATTCTCGAGGTCGACGCGAAGAATCTTCTCCCAGCGCTCAAATTCCCCCGGCAGCGTCCCCGATCGAGGGCTCAGTCGACTGTAACCAAAGGTATAGGCCAGTTGCACATCCAAAATCCGCACTTCCAGGACATCGCCGGGTTCGGCTCCATTGACGTAAACCGGACCCACCATGATGTGCGAGGCCGGGCCCCGATCCGTCACCTTGAGATAGATGTCACGGTAGTCCTGTGACATCTCCTCAGGTGGAATCCCAAACTTATCCATATCAGCCGGATCCAGGCGGGGGACATCCTCCATAATCACGATGTCGCCGGGTTCGATCCTCAATACCGGCTCGATGTCGGCACTAAAGTGCCCCCAGTGTATGGTCTCAGGACTGGCCTTGAGTTCGTACACTTTCTGAGCCAGAACAACTCCCCCCAACGGATTCAAGCTGAATAATCCGAGGGTGGCTGAAATCACAGTAAGAATGGCCAGATCTTTTCTACCCATGGAACCTCCTTACCCGAGCTCGGGTATTATTTTTGCTAAATCTTAGACCTTTGAGTGGTGAAAGGCAATGTAAGCCCGGATTATGCATAATCCGGGCTTACATTATTTGATTCCGATCACCATGGAGTCCGGTCCAGCCAGATGCTCGACCCGGGTCTCACGGAAGCCGGCTTCTCTCAACCAGGCAGAACAGTCAGCACCAGTGAAATCGAATCCACCCGGTGTCTCGATCAACATGTTAAGACTCATCAAGAGCCCAAAGGTGTTTTGGCTGCGCTCATCGTCAATGAGCGCTTCCCAAATGATCAGGACTCCACCCTGGGGAAGCGCCTGGTACGCCTTAGCAATCAACATGCTTTTCTCTTCCATGTTCCAGTCATGGAGGATATGTCCCATGGAAATAACCTCGGCCTGGGGCAGAGGATCCCTGAAAAAGTCTCCTGGATGAAACTGCAAGCGCTCCTCAAGTCCGAAGGAAGTAACATATTCATTGAAGATCGGAGCCACAGCTTCCAGGTCAAATCCTCCCCCGGTGATATGCTCATGAGCGAGTGCGACTAGCACGGGTAATCCTCCTTGAGCAGTTCCAATATCCATAAAGGTCTTGTAGTCGGCCCAAGGGAATTTCGTGGCGATGGCCTGACTTGCACCCATACTCAGCCCTGTCATAGCCTTAAGAAACCCTTTCAACCTGGTCGGGTCAGCATAAATGGCCTCAAAGAGATCGTCCCCCGTCTTGGCTTCATTTTGAGGTTTGCCCGTCCGAAGAGCCTCGGTCAGTGATCCCCAGAAGGGATACAACCGATTGTTAGCCATCTCCAGCATGCCTCCCATATAGGAAGGTTTACTTCGATCCAGAAATTGTTCGGTCTCGGGGGTGTTTGAATACCGGCCTTCCTTGCGCTTCAACATTCCCAGCGCCACCAGAGCATCAAAAAAATCTCCCGCACTTCGGGAGTGAATTTGCAGCCGCTGGGTCAGGGTCTCGGCATCCTGTTCCCCCTTGGCCAGCTCGCTAAACACTCCCAGCTCAATGGCACTGAGCAGGGTCTTGGAACCCCAGAAGCCCAAACCCAACTGCATAATTTTCTCAGGGGTAAGATGACTCATAAGCTTGCCTCCAACGCTTGAGGAGATCTTAAGCCCTGGGCAGGAGAGAAGGCAATGGGAGAAAGAAGCCAGGAGTCAGGTGATAGGAGGCCCGCAGGCTCAAGCCTGCGGCTCAGACAGAGCTGAGGAGTCTCAAACAGAGCCGTGGGCTTTAGCCCACGGGCCTTGGACAGAGTTGGCCTTCTCATGGAAGCCGGTGAGGGGTCTCCGTAGTCTGTGGTCCGTGGTCTATTGTCTATTGTTTATCGTCCGGTGTCAGCCGCTCAGCCTCTCCGTGGTCCGTGGTCTGTGTTCATGTGCCAAATGGTGCCGGAGGCGGGATTATGCAGGACGAGTATCGGCTAATATCGTCTACTGCTGGAAAGTACCGGCCTGTCTAGGTTTCAGCCTGCCTTGTTGCCTCTCTTGTGTCGTCTAGTCCGTCTAGTTATGGGGAGTTCGTTAGCGTTTTGTTAGCTATTTTAGACTGCTCAGTTGGTCGGCACCAGGCGTTTGAGTTCTTCAAACCAGTTGAGGACGACGTTGAT
>JAPUKI010000399.1 GCA_027295745.1 Acidobacteriota bacterium | reverse complement strand
GCAACTCCAAGATGTTTTTGGCATAATCGCCTAAGCGCTCGACATCTTTGACCAGGCTCATTAAAAGAAGGCAGTAGGGAACATCCGGGGTGTTTCCCGGGACTAAAAGGTGTGCCACCACTTGTTTGCGAATCATTCGCTCGAGCTGATTGACCTGGATGTCCTGCTTGCGAATCTGTTTCCGCTCCTCCGGCATGATTTTTCTTTCAAAAAAGATGACCCCGGCTGAGAGCGTCATCTCCTGGGCCAACTTCAGCATCCGGGCGAAGTCATCGCCCATCTCAGTGAGCGGGTTCTTGGATCGAAAAATACTGAGCAATTCACGAAACATTTGCACCTCCTTTGCTACTCGAAGAATTTGTGTAAAACCACGAGTATCGAGGGAAGACCGTAAAACAAAGCTGCCACATAGAGGAGCGCCCATTTGCGGGACTCGACCGCTGTCCGGGCCAGTCTTCTGGCGGCACGCAGGGGTAAACGCCGCATAAACGGCACGGGGTAGATCAGCACGATTCCAGAAAGGTTGAAAAGAACATGGACCAGTGCGATCTCCACACCAGCTTGGGCATTAGCTCCTGCAACGGCCAGGGTGGCCAACAGAGCCGTCACAGTGGTGCCCACATTGGCTCCAATGGTCACTGGAAAGGCCTGCTCGAGAGTCAGCAAGCCTGCACCTGCCAGGGGTACCAGAAGCGAGGTCGTAATGCTGCTGGATTGTACCATCACAGTCACGAGGGCCCCCAACAGGATTGAGTAGAAAGCGTTTCGACCCAGAAAGCGAGTGATGAAGACCTCAATGCTCGATTGGGTCGCCGATCGCATCGCCTTCACCAGGAGCAAAAGCGCTCCGAAGATCAAGATGGCACTGAACAAAACAAGCAGGATCCCCTGACCTTCCTCGGCCTCCACAAGCGCTCCGGCAAGGCTCCTGAAGGGCTCCAGAGCAGCTTTCAGTGCGTCCTTGAGAGGATTCTCATAGGTGACGCCGCCGACCTCACCGAAAGTCGAGGCCAAGGCTACGGCCGTGCGACGGAGGAAACCCGTCGTGATCTCTAGCGGCAAGAGCACTGCCACGGTGATGAAATTAAAAAAGTCATGACAGGTGGCCACAGAAAAGGCCCGAAAGAACTCCTCCCTGCGCCCCATGTGAGCCAGGGAAACCACCGTGTTGGTGACCGTTGTACCGATGTTGGCGCCCATAACCATGGGCACGGCATTGGCCAGAGGAAGTGGATTCTCTGGGGCTGCCACCAGGCCCACAATCATGGCCGTCGTGACCGACGAGCTCTGCACCAGCGTCGTCGCCAGAATGCCCACCACCAGCGCCATAAAGGGATTCTCGGTGGTAGCGAAGAAGGCCTCGAGCAGATCCCTCCCCAGCAGTCTAAAGCCGTCCCCCAGGCCCTGGACCCCCAGCAGAAAGAAGAAGAGCAAGATGAGCAGAGTCGCGGTCTTCTGCGCGGCAGAAACCGCTCCAGGGAGAGTAGCTGCTTGTTTTCCCGGTGGCGAGATTGGCTCCATAGGACGACCCCGACACTATCATTCTATCTCAAAGGTGATAAACCTGAGTGTCTCCCGGCGCTGCACCTGAACCACTACGGGATCTCCGGTTTCAAGTTCAGCCACCATGGCACGTAAACTGGCAAGGCTGCTGATTTCCGTGCCATTGATGCTGTAAATCACATCACCAGGCAAGAATCCCTCCTGCCAATAGAGAAAGTTCCCCGAGCGGGCAGCAACCAGTACTCCTCCCAGTCTTCGTGGTGGAAAGAGTATCTTGGCGACCTCACCGTCAATATCGAGGCCTAGAATACCCAATTTGGGAACCAGGCTTTTTTCCGGTGTCACCATTTCGGCAAGGAGCCCGAAATCATCTTCTCGTTCGATGACGCGAACTCGAAAGGCAAGCTTCTGGGAACTCCGCAGCACATCTAAAAGGACCATGTCTCCGATTGCACGCTGGTAGAGATTCACGTCAAACTGGCGGCCGTTTTCCATGAGTTTGCCATCCAGAGCCAGAATCAGGTCCCCCACCTTGAGTCCAGCCATGTCGGCCGGCCCCCCCGGCAAGACGTCCCCCAGTATCACTCCCCACTCCTGCGGGAGATCCAATCCCTCGGCCAGGGTGGTGGTCACGGTCTGAGCGGAAACTCCAATCTGTCCGCGAGCCACACGACCCTTGTCGCGGAGCTGTGTAAAGACACTCTTCACGATGTTGCTGGGCACAGCAAAGCCAAGCCCCTCATTTCCTCCTGACTGGGAAAAAATAAAGGTATTGATCCCCACCGCCTCTCCCTTGGCATTCACCAGGGGACCCCCACTATTTCCCGGGTTGATGGGAGCGTCGGTCTGAATGTAAACCATGGGATCTTCCGGCTGGAACTGGCGTGCCACTGCACTCACCACACCCAGTGTTACTGAATTCTCCAGACCGAAGGGACTTCCGAAAGCCAGCACCAGTTGTCCTTGCTTGACTTCATCAGAATCTCCCAACTCTACAAAGGGAAGGTCTCGTTCAGCGATTCTTAACACAGCCAAATCAGTCTCTCGGTCGATTCCGACAACTTCGGCCTCCACCATTTCCCCTCTGGCCTTGAGAATAGATGTTCCCTCAGGTGTCCCCCGCAGCGACCTGGCCAGCAGTACCTGGACACGACTGGCACCTTCGACCACATGAGCATTGGTGACAATGTATCCCTCCCGGTCGAGGATGACACCGGAGCCACCACTGCGCTGTCTGCTCAGCAAACTGGACTCTGAGCTACCCACGGTTGAGCGATAGCCCGTGGCAAGAATCTGGACCACGGCCGGGCTAATCCGCAGGGAGAGAGCCTCAAATGAGCTGCTGAGCCGAGCTAGAGCGGGCTCACTCTCCGCTGAGGATTGGGCCAAACTGCTGGTAGTGCCGAGAGACACCAGCAGCAGACACCCGGCAAGACCCAGAACTCCCCAAGTACTCTTTTTGTGATGCTCCATGCGCCCTTCCTCCCTTTTCGAAATCACAGGACAAGATCCCGAGGACATGCTGGTGGAGACAGGAATGGGATCCCAGGTGATTGGAGCCTCTCATCCACGGGATAGAAGATGCAGTGAAGTGATGGATGCGATCGGATCAGGGAACAGTCATACCCACTCATTCAGTTGGCGCGACCCGGCCTGTACACCAGTGAGACGAAGAAACCGTTACCAGCCTGCTACGAGAAACTCCCCACGGCAGTCGTCTCATCATCAAAGCTATCGAAGACAGTGAGCAATTTCGTGATGGCCAGCAGTTCCCTTATCTTCTTGGTCAAGTGCAGCAATTTGAACTGTCCGCCCTGATTGGTGACCGTGGTATAAGAACTGACCAATTCACCAATTCCGGCACTATCGACATAGCTGACGTCGCCAAGATTCATGAGAATATTCTTGTTCCCGTTCTCCAGAAGCTCACGGATTTTCTCGCGGACTTCCCGAGTCCCCTCCCCGATTGTCACCTTGCCATGGACATCAAGGATGGTAACACCGTTCACACTTCGAGTATCAATTGTCATTTTCCTCTCCTTGCTTTTTATGATTCAATCTTTTCTCCATCCTCATTTGCAGCCCACCTCCGGGTAGAGGTTCATAGCCCACCTCATCCATAAATGACCGCACAAAGAAAACTCCTCTGCCTCCGGGCTTGAGCAAATTTTTGGGGTCCAGAGGATCATGGACCTGCGACTCATCAAAACCTTCTCCTTCATCTTGAACCAAGATCACCAGGCGATCGGGAAAGCTTTCAAATCGAACCCCGACTTTCTTGTTCTCATCCAGCTTATTGCCATGTTGAATGGCATTGGCTACAGACTCTCGGATGGACAAACAGATCCAGTAGCGGGTATCTTCATCAAAGCCCACCATGCGGCTGATC
>JAPUKI010000398.1 GCA_027295745.1 Acidobacteriota bacterium | reverse complement strand
TGAGGTGAACGGGTAGTCTGTCCCCACATTTCGCCCTTCCCAAAATGAGGTGAACGGGTAGTCTGTCCCCACATTTCGCCCTTCCCAAAATGAGGTGAACGGGTAGTCTGTCCCCACATTTCGCCCTCACCAACAGGAAATCTGGGGCCCTGCATGTCCAGGCATAGCAGCTGGTGAGTTCGATGGATCTGGCGAGGAAACTTACGCTGTTCTCATTGTGCGGCAAGTCGCTCAGGCTAAACAGGCGAAACTCCTGTTACTGGAGAAAACCAATGCAATTTACACGATACGAGTCCTTCGCGAGGAAGAAGAGGTACCGAGTTATCCAGTAGTACACAAAGAGCCGCCAGGTATCTATCGGTATTTCTATGATCGGCAAATTATAATAGACGCCCTTAATGACGTATTCGTTTACGAGCACTTGGAAGTCACGGCGACAATCTTCTATTACGAAGACGGAGAATATCAGCAACTGTTGATCTCTGACTAAAGTCATCCTGTATCGTTAGACACGTGCCCAAATCTCCAGCGGACGGACCTCATAGAGACGAATGAGATGGCAAGAGAGATCGTCGCTGCCCAAAGAAGAACGGCCGACTGTGGTGGCCCAGAGGTCTTTGCACGCCCGATTCCGCGGTCATAGCGTGGCCTTTGACGGTGACGAATCACTACGAGTCACGTTTTGGAGACTCCGCGGAAGGCTGATCTGGCGAGAGCATGTATTTTAGAGAACTAGGTCGGGACTCTCCCCGCACTTTCTCTTTTGAATTCTCAGCTTGAGTGATTTTTGTTGCCTTTGACCCTCCTGAAGATTTACGATCGAGTTCTATTACCTTGATGACCTTAGTCATTCGTTCTCTAAACAGGAGAGGGAGGATCGAGCCATGAACCGATTAGTTTTCTTAGTGGCACCCTTGTGGGCAATTTCTGTGCTGAGTCTATGGGGTTGCAGCGGACTGAGAGGAGATGAGGTGTTGTCGGAAAAGCAACTGGCCTGCGAATCCCTGTCCAAAATGCCGAATTTAACCATTACCCTGGCTCAACTGGTGGAAGCCACTGAGGAGACACCCGAGTACTGCTATGTGAAAGGAATCATCTTTCCGGCCATCGTCTATCATGTCCAGCTGCCTTTACCTGAGAACTGGAACGACCGACTTCTCAACATTGGAGACGGCGGCAAGGACGGAGATCTGGATTTTGCCGATCACCGCCTGGGCGAAGGCTATGCCGTAGCCAACAGCAACATGGGACACGACAACGGTACGGAACCGGGAGCATCCTTTGGCTTCAACAACCGGCAGGCGGAAATTGATTTTGGATACCGCGCGGTACACTTAACGGCCAATGCTTCCAAGACTGTGGTGGATGCCTATTACGGCAGGGATCCCGAGTATTCCTACTTTGAAGGCTGCTCCACAGGCGGCCGCGAGGCTCTCATGGAAGCCCAGAGGTTTCCCTACGATTTTGATGGAATCGTGGCAGGAGCTCCCGCTCTCTTTTATCAGAGGGCCAATGCCAACCACGTCTGGATGCTGCAAAGAATATTCCGCAACAACCTGGCCGGAAATCTGGCCTATGACAAGGACGGCGATGGCACACCTGAGAGCTTCACCAAGCTGAACCTGTTGAGTGACACCGTGTTGGCCAAGTGTGATGGAGTGGACGGAATCATTGACGGCGTGATTGACGACCCGCTGGCCTGTGACTTCAAGCCTGAGGTTGATCTGGCCGACAAGATGTGCCCCAACAACGTCAATGGGGACGATTGTTTCACGACCGCACAGATTCAGACCATAAAGGATATCTACGGCGGAGCACACGACAGCAGCGGCGTCCTGGTGTACAAGGGCAAACCCTTGGGCTCGGAGCCGGGTTGGGCATCCGCTCTTTTTCCTCACGCAGGCAACTCCATGTCACCGGCCCGGCTGGGCACACCGGAGCGTCCTGGCACTGCCGGCGACCACATGAACTACCTCTTCTATGAAAATGACCCAGGTACCACCATGCCGAACTTCACTGACCTCTCCCAGATCCCAAACAAGACGAGACAGCCTCCTGAGTATGCGTGGTGGGAATTTAATATCGATGACGTCACCAACGGCAAAGCGGACCTGATGATCTCGATTACCGAGGCCAAGGATCCTGATTTGAGCCGCTTTTTGCTCAAGAATGACGGCAGGCTGATTATTTACCACGGATGGGGGGACTCCCTGGCCAATCCCGAACCCACGTTTGACTATTACGAGGACGTCGTGGCGAGAACCTTCAACGGCGATGTCGATGCTGCGCTGGAGAAGACGCGGCTCTTTATGGTCCCTGGAATGGGCCATTGTGGCCGTGGCCCGGGACCGAATGCCTGGGATAGGTTGGAACCACTGGTGGATTGGGTGGAAAACGGTAACGCACCCGATGCTCTGGTCGCCACCCACAGCACCGATGGAGTGGTGGACAACGAGAGGCCGATTTGCCCCTACCCCCAACGGGCTGTCTACACGGGTCCTGCTGGCGGAGAAAACGATCCTGCCAACTGGGTGGCAAGCAATTTTACCTGCCGGTGACTAGATCATTTGGCGGGATGAAGTGGGAGAGAGTCAGCCGGTCAGCGTCTTACAGTTAGAAAGACGGATCACCAGCGGTGGCGGCCCGATCCTCCTTGGTGTAGCGGATGTAACCCGACTGGTCGGCGAAGAGGAAATAGCGGCCTCCCAATATTCCGTGGACAACCGGGTTGGCGTTAACGGTGAAAGTGGAACCGTCATCTCCAGTAGTGGTCGTAAAGGTATACCCGTGCTTGGTACCCGATGCAGTGATGCTGTCAATCACTTGCGATTGCTCCAGGGTGGATAGATCCGGAGCGTAGTTTCCCCCAGGCGTGGTCGCCGAGTAAGTCAGTTGGGCGACGACGATATCTCTCACCGCGCTGATCGCCGAAGATTCATTGGACATGCATCTATCACTAATGAAGTCCACAAACTCCTCCGGCCTACGATATTTGGAGTGCAATACTGTCATCCCTGGCAGCGGTTGTTCGTCGGACCCATAGAATCGTGTCTCCACAATGGTGTCTGATGCATCATACTGCCACTCAATGATGGCTGCGCCTAACTCCCCAAGCTCTTTCAGAGTGCCATCAGTACTGAAGAACCTTTGTTCAATGAGATTCTTTCGCCCATCATACTTAGAGCGAAAGCTGGCAATCCCATCCAGCTCCAGCAACTGCTCATCGATGCTTACGCACCTGTACTCTATTGCATTGCCATAGTCGTCGTATCTCTCCCTAGCAGAGACACAGTCATCCTCGAACCCCTTGAACTGTTCGTTGATACCCAGGGCTTTTATCTCTTTTTCACTGGACACTACGCTGTAAGAGGTGGTCTCTCCTGGTGCGGATTCTGTACTACTACCCAGGAGAAGCAGTGTTGCGACCGTGATTGAAAGTGATAAGACGGATTTCCTCAAGAGTTCTTCATTCCCTTTCAAAGTGCTTCAAAAAACTTTGCACTCAGTTTTCTCAACAGATGCATCTCACGTGCCAATTTTTTGACTTCCTTCTCCAGCGGTGCAATGGTTTTACATAACTATCTATGAATCAATGAGTTATAGTTTTTGTGGAGGATGTGTTCGGGCTCAGGAGGATCCGATTCTTCCCAGCCAATGTCAATACTGGTTCACAGATGTCAATCCACCTGTTTTACGGAACACTCACCAGGGAGCCAGACTGAGCGGACAGAAACCTTTCCTGGGAAAGGCAGCTAGACGGGGTACGGTAGAGTGTCTCCTGTATCTGCTAGCGTCTACTGAGGACCACTTGGATCTAATAGTGATCAGCAAGAACATTATTAGAGCGAAGGAGGAAACATGAGTGGCCAGGAGATACAAACAGCTATTAGCCAAGACATAAAAAAGACGCCAGTCATTCTTATAATAGTCTTCATATTCATCACCGCTGGAATCTATTATCCATGTTGGTTTCTCACAAGACTTGAGCAAATCAATGAACTTGATTCCGACGAGAAACTAGGTAAGGGTGTTTTCATATTTGGAATAGTGCTTTTTTCCATTTCCCTTTTCCTGGCATTGATTTCCGGAGTCTTGGAAGGCGTGGCAGAAGGGCTTGGCGATGCTGATTTTTTAGCGATGGCACTGGGTGTTGATGCCATTGATTCAGTGTTGTCGCTGGTAGTCGGTATCACCCTACTTGTTCAGTGTTTTAAAGTCAGAAGAATTTTCAGGAATCATTTTAAGGAGCATCTTGGCAGGAACATCTTATTTTCGGGATGGGCAACGTTCTTTTTCCAAATTGGCTATTTGCAGTACAAAATTAACAGGTTTGAATAACGCTCTCATGATGCGCTCCATTTCGGCAGGTGAGTTTGATCCTTAGACCGTTAAACCATTTTAAAAGGAGGGCATTCAGCATGTACCAAGAGAACCGTCGGCAGCAAGGCTTTACTCTTATAGAGATCCTGGTTGTTGTGTTGATTGTAGCCATTCTCGGCTCACTAATATCGATAGCATTTAGTTCGACAATTCAAGGATCTTTTACCATTGCACCGGCCACCGTTTCTGCAGGCATAGGTACTCCTTTCACTTACACCGTCACACGTAGGGTGGCTAGTAGTACAAGACCTCTTATTGGTAGACAAATCAGCTTTCGGGTCGCACCCGCAGGAATGACGATTTCGGTTAGTCCAACCACCGGGACGAGTGATGGTGTAGGGGAAATCGTGGTTACAGTGACACCTCACGTTGATTACCGGGGCGGTGTAAACATCTGGGCTAAGGACGTGAAGTCAGGCCGTGAGGATAATCCAGTGCACTTTTCAGTTACAGATTAGAGGTGCAATATCAGGTAGTTTTCTGAACTCGTGCCCTGCCGGAAAAACCATTCATCGTACTGTGTGGCACTGGCCCGGTAGTTTTGAATCTGTTCCTGCAGGATCTTCCGGTCTGCCCCGGCGGCGCAAGAGTCGTGCGCAACGGGGAAGGTCGCCCGCCCAAGTTTTAGCAGTGCTCTCCGGTTCGCATGCCAAATGAAAACTGAAAGAACGGCCAGAGCACTGTGCTGATAGCTGCTTCAAGTCATAATTGAGAATGTTGGGAAAAGAAGTTCGACAGACTCTTGCATTGGCAGGCCCGCTCATTCTGGCGTCCCTTGCCCAGATGTCCGCGTCGTTTGTGGACACGATCATGGTTGGTCGGCTGGGCAGTCAAGAGTTGGCTGGAGTGGCAGTGGGCAGTGCTGTTTACTTTCCTGTGGTCCTCATCAGTCTGGGAATCTTGATGGCGATCAGCCCCATGGTCTCGCACAGCTATGGCGCTGGTGATGAGGTTGCCATTGGCCGTTCCGTGCGCCAGGGTCTCTGGCTGGGGACGCTGCTGACAATCCCCACCTGTCTGGTGATATGGAATGCACCATCGCTCTTAGCCTGGATGGGCCAAGAGGAAAGCACCGTCCTTTTGGCGGAAGAATACCTTCATGCGATTATCTGGGGTGTCGCTCCGCATCTCTGGTTCGGTGCTCTGCGTTACTTTATGGAAGGCCTCTCGCGACCGCGGGTGATCATGATCATCACCATCGGTGCTGTGATGCTCAACGTGATCGCTAATTACGTTCTCATGTATGGGGAGCTGGGATTTCCAGCACTGGGGTTAGCGGGCTGCGGCTGGGCAACCACATTTGTTTTCTGGAGTATGTTCCTGGTTATGGTGTGCGTGATTGGGAACAATCAAGCACTTCAATCCTATGGAGTCTTTTCTCGCCTGGGTAAACCGGATTGGCATTCTTTCTTGGAAATTTTCCGAATCGGCTGGCCCATCGGAGTGACGCTGGGTCTTGAAGTGGGTCTTTTCTCCTTCACAGCCCTCTTGATGGGACTCTTCGGTACCAGCGTGCTGGCTGCCCATCAAATCGCATCACAATGCGCATCTTATGCGTTCATGGTCCCACTCGGTCTTTCCATGGCGGTGTCAGTGCGCGTGGGACAGGCGACTGGTCGCAGGGATTTAGCGGGAGCCCGCCGGGCAGGCTATGTGGGTATGTGGCTCGGTGCCAGTTTCATGATGATCAGCGCAATCTGCTTTTTGGCATTTCCCAGGTCCATCATCTCCCTGTTTCTGGACGTCGAAAGCGCCCTCAACAGGGAAGTCGTAATCACGGCGACCGTCCTTCTGAGCATAGCAGCTGTCTTTCAGATTTCCGATGGTCTCCAGGTGACAGCTGCCGGCGCCCTGCGGGGCCTGAAGGATACGCGAATGCCCATGCTTGTCGCCATAATCTCTTACTGGTGTGTGGGTTTGACCAGCGGCTATGTGTTGGGCTTTCAGCTCGACTTTGAGGGCGCAGGGCTGTGGTGGGGACTGGTCCTTGGACTCACCACGGCTGCTCTTTTGTTGTCCTGGCGTTTCAACAGGAAGATCAATGGTCTTCTTTCTTTAGCGAGCTGATCTCACCCAGCTAAGAAAAAGGGAACAGTCACCTTTCTGCCAGGCGGAATCGTGCCATGGTCAGTGGCGCGGCGTGCTACAATGATGCGCCC
>JAPUKI010000397.1 GCA_027295745.1 Acidobacteriota bacterium | reverse complement strand
GTGACTTTCTACACCATGTGGATTGGCACTCTTGCCATTGCCGGTGTGCCTTTCTTTTCGGGGTTCTTCTCCAAGGATGAGATTCTGTGGAAAGCTTTCACCACTGGAAATACAGCACTCTGGTTGGTGGGGGTAGGGGTGGCCGGACTGACCGCCTTTTACATTTCCCGCTTGATGTTTCTTACCTTCCATGGAGAGGAGCGCTTTCAGAGGAGACCTGGCGACACTCCTGATCCTTTGCCACAGGAGCCCTCATGGTCTATCAAAGTGCCTTTGATGATCCTGGCTCTGTTCTCCGTTTTGGCCGGCTACATTGGTCTACCGGCTTATCTGGGAAGCAACCGTCTGGAGGAATTCCTGGCTCCTGCCTTCCGCTATCAATATGGCCACCAGGCAAGTTCGACCATGGAACCCGCCCACCTGACGGAGATTGTCCTCACCTTAAGCACTCTTCTCGTGACCTTCTTGGGTATTGCCCTGGCCTATCAACTGTACATCAAGGACCCTCCCATCACAGCGCGCCTGGCCGACCGCTTTTCCTGGCTCCATCGACTGATGGAGAGAAAGTTTTTTGTAGACGAGGTGTACAATTGGACGCTGGTCCGGCCTGTTCAGGAACTTTCTCGCAGGATCCTCTGGAAAGGTCTTGACGTGAATGTCATCGACAGACTGGTCAATGGAACCGCATCCCTAATGCAGGCCTGGAGTCAGGGAGTCAGAACCCTCCAGAGCGGCTATGCGCGCCTCTATGCGATCTGGATCCTGGGTGGAGCAATCTTAATCTCTTCCTACTTCTACTTGAGCTCCTGGTAAATCATGCTTGGCACTGAGTCACTGTTAACCACTTTATTATTGATCGCCGGCAGTGGGGCTTTGCTCCTTGTCTTTGTTCCCGTCAGGAAGATCCTCCTCCTCAGAGGCATCGCTTTGTTTTTCACGACAATCACCTTTTTCTGCTCCTTACTTCTGGTGACCCACTTTGATTCCGGGATCAACACCATGCAGTTTGTCCAAAGTGCGCATTGGTTTGATGCGGGAATTCTCCACGTTCAGTACCACGTGGGCATAGACGGCATCAGTCTCTTCCTGGTGATCCTGACCACCTTCCTGATGCCTCTGGCCATACTGGCAAGCTGGAGCATTGAAGAGAAGGTTAAATCCTACCTGTGCTTCATGCTCCTGCTGGAAGTGGGCATGATTGGGGTTTTTGTGTCGCTCGATCTGATCCTCTTTTACGTTTTCTGGGAAGTCATGCTCATTCCCATGTACTTTTTGATTGGCGTCTGGGGGGGACCGCGCCGCATCTACGCAGCAGTCAAATTTTTCATTTACACCATGGTTGGTTCCTCCCTCATGTTGGCCGCCATTCTCACGCTTTACTTCTTCAATGAAGCCCAAAACTTTGACCTGATCGAGATCACCCAGAAGCTTTCCCTGGGTGAAATTGTACTGTCACCTATGGTGGAACTGCTTCTCTTCCTGGCCTTCTTCTTAGCATTCGCCATCAAGGTGCCCCTTTTCCCTTTCCATACCTGGCTGCCAGATGCACACGTTGAAGCACCCACGGCGGTCTCCGTGATTCTTGCCGGGGTGCTGCTCAAGATGGGCACCTATGGTCTGCTCCGTTTCTGCCTGCCGCTGTTTCCACAAGCGTCCTTCACTTTGGCCCCGCTCATATCCCTTTTAGCCATCATTGGGATCCTCTACGGTGCCTTGGTGGCCATGGTGCAACCAGATGTTAAAAAACTCATCGCCTACTCCTCGGTTAGCCACATGGGCTTTGTTGTTCTAGGCATTTTCGCTTTCAATCTTCAGTCGATTGAGGGTGCTACTTATCAAATGCTGAATCATGGGCTCTCTACAGGCGCTCTCTTTCTACTGGTGGGGATGCTGTACGATCGCCGCCATACTCATTTGATCCGGGATTTCGGCGGGTTGGCTCATGTCATGCCCCGCTGTGCCGCATTTTTTATGGTCATGACTCTCAGCAGCATCGGACTTCCGGGTCTGAACGGATTCGTCGGGGAGTTTCTGATCTTACAAGGGACTTTTTTGGAAAATGCCGGGCGGGCCGCCTTTGCTGCCGCGGGCCTTGTGTTCTCAGCGGTCTATATGTTGTGGATGTATCAACGAGTTTTCATGGGAACTTTAGCAAGCGATAGCAACCGCACTTTGGCGGATCTCAACGTACGGGAAACCGTAATCTTGGTGCCAATAGTCATTTTGATGCTGTGGATGGGGTCTTATCCCAGTACTTTCCTTGGCAGGATGGAAACCTCGGTTCAAAAAGTGGTGGATCGAATAGAAGAAGTCCGCGCCCCTCAAACTTTCCGGGTGGAGTACCGTGGGGATTAACTACACGGCTCTCTTGCCCGAAATCAGCCTCTCTCTCATGGGCATCTTGATCATGCTCCTGACTCCTTTCATCCCCAAGGCACGTCAAAATCGGCTCGGATACCTTGCCCAGGTAGGTATGGCCCTGGCCTTCATCTGTGTTGTCATGGAATGGGGCCAAAGGGACCTGGCTCTCTTTGACATGATCTTTCAGGATTCTTTCGGACAATTCTGCAAGATGTTCTTCCTGTTCGTGAGTTCAGTGATCATTTTCATCTCGATGAATTATCTGGAACAGGAAAAACTGTTTCACGGTGAGTTCTTTGCTCTTCTGCTTTTCGCCACCGTAGGCATGTTCTTGATGGCCACAAGTGCTGATTTGGTCATGACTTTTCTGGGCTTGGAGCTTCTCTCCATCTCCACTTATGTGCTGACGGGTTTCAAAGTAGGGGAGAGGAAATCCAGCGAAGCAGCCTGGAAGTATTTCCTACTGGGTGCGTTCTCCACCGCCTTTCTCCTGTATGGGATAGCTTTCGTTTACGGCGCGACCGGATCGACCAAGTATCTGCAGATCGCGGAAGTGATTCCAGCCTCACAAAAGTACCCGCTCATGCTCCTGCTGGGATTAGGTCTCATGGTGGTGGGCTTCGGTTTTAAGATCGCCCTGGCTCCCTTCCACATCTGGACCCCGGATGTGTATGAAGGTGCTCCCATTCCCATCACGGCCCACCTGGCCGTGGGAGCTAAAGCGGCCTCCTTCCTCGCCCTCGTCCGAATTCTCTATCAGGTCTTGCCTGACCTCAGCCAACACTGGCAAGCCGTCTTATGGGTTTCAGCCGTTCTGACCATGGCAATCGGAAACATTGCTGCCTTGACACAGGGGAACCTCAAGCGAATGTTGGCTTACTCTTCCATTGCTCATGCCGGGTACCTGCTAGTGGGACTCACAGCCCACAGTCCTCTGGGCACTCAAAGCATCCTGTTTTATCTACTGGCGTATGCGCTGATGACCCTAGGAGCATTCACCGTGGTACAGATAGTGGGGCGTCAAAAGGAACAAGATCTCAGTATCGAAGACTACAGCGGCCTTGGCTATCGAAATCCCTTCTTAGGCATCACGCTTTCAGTTTTCTTGATTTCCCTGGCGGGAATACCTGTCACAGCCGGATTTATGGGGAAGCTGTTCCTTCTGGCCGCTGCGGTGGAGAGTCAGATGTACTGGCTGGTTGTCATGACCGTCCTCGCCTCAGCGATTGGTATTTACTATTACCTCAGGGTCATCGTATATATGTATATGGGCGAGTTGAAGAAAGAAGAGATTCCAATCACGATCCCCACGCCGATGCGTGTCCTTATTGCGATTTTGGTGTTGGGCACTTTGTACCTGGGGGTGTTGCCAGGAGCCTTTTTAAGCCTGGCAAGGGAGGCGGTGAGCTTTTGAAGAGTGAGCTTTTAACGGAAGCAAAGAAAAACCTGGAGGACGAGATACGGAAGCTGGATCGAGAAGTGCGAGATGAGCTCCCCAAGGCCTTGAAAAAAGCCGCGGCTATGGGAGACCTGAGTGAGAATGCAGAATATCAGACTGCCAAGGAGAGACAATCTTTTCTTCAAGCTCAGCTGGGTCCGCTGCGGGAGCGGCTGGCCAAACTATCTTTGATTAACCTCAACAAGGTCCCCACCGATAAGATATCGTATGGTTCCAAGGTGGTGCTCTTGGATCTGGACACCGGTAAAAAGGTGAGCTACCGACTAGTCAGTACTGAAGAATCCAATGTGAAGGAAGGATTGATCTCAACCACCTCTCCCATTGGACGAAGTCTCATGGGACACAAAGAGAAGGATGAGGTGCAAATTCAGACCCCAGGTGGAGAGAAAAACTACCAGATCCTCAAGCTGACCACCATCCACGACACTTAGTGCTCCCTTTCATAAAGACGGTAATGTTTGTTGGGAACGCGGGTGTTCAGGGAGGTCAAGATCGAGGCCGCACAAGCCCTTCGGAAGTTCGGGGACAGGCCCAAGAATGCTCCCCGAATTCGGGGCCTGTCCCCGAACTTCCGAAAGGCGCGGAGAACGAAGAGCTTGGCCTTCCTGGGCACCCGCGCCACTGCGCGCTGAGGCTGTGAGCTCTGCTGATACAGTCTCGACCCAGCCCGAAAGTCATTCAGCAGCCGTTCCTTGAGGATGAGGCGGCTTCCATAGATGTTCTCAACCACCCTGAGTTCCGCTCGAATGCCGTCTAGCGACTCAATCAGGATCATGCGGGCCACCTTTCCGGGGACCACCCAATTAACGTTCAACAGGGTTTCCCCCCCCGAGGCATCACTGGTGAGATCCCCTACAAACTGCCAATTCTGTGCCCACAGAGAAACCCCGCTGAGGCCACACAGCACCACCAACAGACACAGACACTTTCTCATGGAACCAATGATACGCTACTGATCTGAAAAAAAGAGAGATGACCTCCATTTAGCCCGTATTATGCATAAATTCTCTACTGCAGCGCCGCCGCCTTCATCTGAGCGCAGTGAAGAAATCATCCGGTGTGCTGCACCGCCAGCGTTGAGCGGCCCGCTTGCGGGTCACGCGCCAGTCGGAGCCGCAGGCTTTAGCCTGCGGGCCCTTGGGCTAAAGCCCACGGCTCTGTTTTCCGGCGTTTTCGGCGCTTCATGACGAGAACCTATGCATAACACGGGCTGGAGATTCGTGGAGAAAATGGGGAAACTCCTGGTGAATTTGCAGCTTGATTCATGCTCTTGGTGTAAAATACATACTAACTGAAATGACGAAAACTCTTCGCCAATACCTGGAACAGAAGCAACTTCACCTCTTTTGGGGATCCTATGCGCTGCTCGTTCTTGCTGTCGCGATCCTGGGATTGGTAGCAGGTTTACTTTTCAGTTACGCCATAGACCTTCCTCAGGTTGAACAGCTTGAGCAAGTGCGTCCCAATATCGTGTCCTATGTTTTCTCGGAGGACGGTCGAGTTATCGGCCAGTTCGCCCTTGAAAAAAGGATTTTGATCACCTTTGAGCAAGTTCCAGAAAGTCTGAAGAACGCGATTCTAGCTGCCGAGGATGCTGATTTTTTCCAGCATTCCGGGATCGACTTTCAGCGGCTTTTCGTCACCGTCATTCGTGACATTCTGTATGGCGAGAGGAAAGGCGCCTCAACCCTAACAATGCAGTTGAGTAAACTTCTTTTTACCGGATCAGAGAAAACTATTGAGCGCAAAATCAAGGACATGCTTTTTGCTCTGGAGATTGAGAAGAACTACTCCAAAGAGCAGATCTTCACCTTCTACGCCAATCAGATTTACATGGGTCACGGTACCTATGGTGTGGCCTCTGCAGCTGACTTTTACTTTAACAAGTCTTTTACTGAGTGCACCGTGGCGGAAAGCGCTCTTTTGGCTGGAATCATCCAGGTTCCCGGACGTAACTCTCCAATCAACTATCCGGAGGAGGCTTTGAGGCGTCGTAATGTGGTCCTGGGACAAATGCACACGAAAGATTTTATTGATGCGGTCACTCTACAGGAGGCTCTCGATGAGCCCCTGTTAGTTCGTGGGAAAAACTACGAACAGAGCCCGGCTCCCTTTTTTATCGAGTGGGTTAGACAGTACCTGGAGAGGAACTACTCGACCAAGCAAATTTGGGAAGGAGGGCTGAGAATCCATACCACCCTCGATTACGAAATGCAGTTGGCAGCCCGCAGGGCATTGCGGGAAGGACTGAAGCAGTTCGACAAGGAAACCAATAAGGGGCCTGGCTCCATCACAAATATCCTGGAAAAGGGTCAAGATCTGGACACCTATTTTCATCCCGAGTGGCGGCAAATCTTTTACGAAGGTCAGATGATTCATGGACTGGTGGTGGAATCCAGTGCCGAGCAAGCCCGAGTCAAGTTGGGCAGTTATTTCGCCCGGATTGAACCCAAAGACCTGGCCTGGACTGGTCGAGAGCGGGTTGATCAGGTTCTTAAGCCAGGAGATCTTGCTATCTTCTCCATTGATAGGATTCAGCAAACAGAGAAAATCATCCACGCCACCTTGGATCGGATTCCTGAACTGCAGGGAGCAATGATCGCCATCGATAACAAGACCGGTGCCATCAAGACAATGGTGGGAGGATTTGATTTCCAGTACAGCAAATTTAATCGGGCGACCCAGGCTTTGCGTCAACCAGGATCCCTTTTCAAGCCATTTACCTACGTGTCCCTGATAGAAGCGGGTTACTCCCCTTTCGAGCCGGTCCTGGATGCTCCCGTGAGCTTTCGTGATGGGCTGGGACGCATTTACGCACCTGAGAATTCCGACCAGGATTTTAGGGGGCTGATCTCCATCCGCGATGCTTTTGCCCTCTCGCGTAATGTTCCCACGATTCGTTTAGCCAACGAGCTTGGAATCGACAAAGTGATTGAGGTTGCCTACCGATTTGGCATTCAGCATGAGCTCCCTCCTTATCTCCCGGTTGCGCTGGGTGCAGGAGAACTGACCCTGCAGGAGATCACGTCAGCCTTTACGGTATTTCCCAACAATGGAGTACGGGCGCAACCCCATTTCATCAAAGATGTGCAAGATTATCATGGCACAACCCTCATGGAGCATCAAAACAGATTTGAACAGGTCATTTCTCCTGAAACGGCTGGGACAATGATCTATTTGCTGCAGAGTGTCGTAGAATACGGGACAGCTCGCAGAGCCCGAATACTGGAGCGACCGCTAGGAGGGAAGACGGGAACCACAAACGATTCGACCGACAGCTGGTTTGTCGGCTTCTCGCCGCAGCTCACGGCAGGTGTGTGGGCCGGTTTTGATGAAAAGAAGTCCCTCGGAGAAAGAGTCTATGGTGCAACGTTAGCTCTACCCATCTGGATCAGCTTTATGGAAGAAATCTCCGAGTCGATACCGATCAAAGACTTTGAAGTTCACGATACACCCTTTGAGCTCACGATAGCTCAACGACAAGAAGTCGGAAAAGATGGGGAAGACTTAGCGCCACCACCCTGGAGTGTGGAAGATATTCCACCGCCGCTAGGGCCTTAGTGCCTCGCTTCATAAATACGATAACGTTTGTGGCGAGCGCGACGGCCTCGAGTTCGCGAAACGACGACGATGTGATGTCTGTGTGCATCGCGGAGGAGGAGCGACAAAGAAATCGATGCCGTCCCGCCGCCACCCTTTGGGCTGATGGGGATTGCGGGCGATCTCTGTGTTCCTCGTCGTCGCCGATGTCCCTGACATCGCCTCCTCCTCGCGCCTTGACCTCGCCTCACAAGACCCATCAGCAAACGTTACCGTATTTATGGAACGAGGCACTGAGGGTTCA
>JAPUKI010000396.1 GCA_027295745.1 Acidobacteriota bacterium | reverse complement strand
ATGAAAGTGGTCAAGGAGGAAACGTTTGCTCCAGTCGCCAGTTTGATCCCTTACGATGACTTCGAGGAAGCGCTTCGCCAGGCTGATGCCACCGAATACGGGCTGCAGGCCGCAGTCTTTACCCAGGATGTCGGCCGCGTTTTCCAGGCTATCAGAAGCCTGAACTTTGGAGGGGTAATTATCAACGACACGCCCACCTTTCGCACCGATCATATGCCCTACGGAGGATTGGGCCGAAGTGGAATCGGCCGCGAGGGAGTGCGCTTTGCTGTGGAAGAGATGACCAATATTCAGATGGTGGCTATCCGCTGCTAAGTACTCCCTTCCATAAATACGGTGATATTTATGGAAGGGAGTACTTAGATGGGCAGGCACGGAAACTATGCTATCATTGGACCCAACAAGGGCCGCTGGATACGAGATGTGGTGTGGATGTAGGGAGGAGATTGAATGTATAAGACTTTGTCTAAAGCTTTTCTCATACTGAGCTTGGCAATGGTTCAAGTGGTGCAAGGCTATGCCCAGGACGACGTGACAACCATAACCCTAGCTTCTCCCCAGGCCATGCCGGGAGATAGAACCTACCTGACCTCCCTGCTGACCAACGCCGGGGAAGTCTCAGTTTATCACCTCCAGCACTGGATTGAGTTTCCGAAAGATAAGCTGCAGTATGTCAGCGTGCGACTCGGTATCGCTGCAGATCTTGCCAAGGGGGTTCTGACGTTGGAGCTCCAGGAAAAGCCAAGTTCCGGTCAGGGCATGCCGGAAGCGAGCTCGGAGGATGAGGCCCTTTCAGCGGGTGAGGCGATGATCGCAGAAGGTGAGGCGATGATCGCAGCGGGTGAGGCGATCTTAGCGGGTGAGGCGATAACGAGTGATGATGAGCTTACGGTCCTTTACCTGTCGATAAAAGGGGATCAGGCTTTTCCCGACGGTCCGATTGTGGAGGTCACTTTTAATGTGGCACATATAGAGCCTCAGACCATTGTCTTCACTCATCGGCTGGAAGCCTTCGATGAGCAGGGAGAGAAAATCTCAGAGCTCGTCTTTTCCGACGGAACACTGCACGTCTCTCTTGATATGCCTGATCTGCCTCCCGCCATTTTTGCCTGTCTTTTCTACATGCACTAGTCTGATTCTCCTGCATTCGTGCGGTCGTGGGATCGTGCCTTCCGTAAGTTCGTGATTTTGTCCTAGCTAGCTCCATCAGAGCCGCAGAATTCGGGTAGGGGCGCCCAGCCGTGCGCCCAGAAGTATCTGTTTGTCAACGGTTTATAGGGCGTACGGCTGTGCTGCCCTACACAAGAAACTTGGGTCAGCCGACTTTTGCGACACACTCTTGAGCCTGCGTGCCAGCCCCTTCGCGGGTTCATCAGAGGAACCAAAGGATCATCAGGCTAGTTCAAAGCACGCTCCCACGACCGCACGACCGCACGACAGCACAAACTGACAGGTTCTCTGGCTCTCAGATCTTAAATGTGTCCAGGGTGTTGGGCGCAAAAAGAGTCTCAAAGGGAGGAGCTTCTTCAATCATTCCCTGCTCGACAGCATAGCGGGATAGGATTTCGACCGTTTTTCGGTTGTGATCGGGCTCCAGTGGCACAAAGGTCAGGTCCACACCTTCAGGCTGGATACGACCGTCCTTGAGTGCCGCTACCCGGTCATAATCTCCACAGGCCAGTGTGATTCTCAGTTTGCCCATCGATCGCTCCTTGGCTCTTCGAGCTTCTCAGATTTTTCTCGGTTAGGTTCAACGCATGGGCGTCTTCAACATGACTGAGGGAAGAAGCAAGATCATAGAATTGAGCCTGTGAATTGTCAACTTGAAGGAAAGAGCCAAGGGTTTGTTCGTCAGTCTGATGGTGTTATACTGTTAATATGAAAGGGTTGTAGATGCAAAACAGACTGGGCATCTTTTTGATTATTACCATCCTTACGGCTGCACTTATGGGAGGGTGGTTAGGTGGACCATTGGGTGCCACTCCACCTTCGGAAGCTGACACCGATCGTTTGCTCAAGGTGTTCTCAGAGGCACTGGCGGCGATCCGAGAGCACTATGTGGAGCCGATTCCCACCGAAGAACTGGTGGAAAGCGCCGTGCGAGGCATGTTGCGAACACTGGATCCTCATAGCTCTTTTTTCAGTACTTCTGACTACAATCGGCTTCAAGAGGAACAACGAGGAAGATATTACGGTTTGGGTATCAGTATCCGTCCAGAGTCTCCGGGCAGTGGCAGAGTGATGGTTACGGAACCTCCGGTTCCTGGAACTCCAGCCTATAAGGTTGGATTAAGGGCTGGTGATGTTATCTCCAAGATCGAAGGTGAGCCAATCGATGACTGGGATCTCAATGAGGAAGTGATCCCCAAGTTGAAAGGTCCCAAAGGGACAGAAGTCAATATCACAGTTGAACGTCCCGGCGAACCAGAGCCCCTTGAACTCACCGTGGTACGTGACGAGATCCCCATGTACTCCATCAAGTACTTCTTCCGTATTGGAGATGACATAGGCTACATCGATATCGACAGGTTTTCGGAAACGACCGGGAAGGAGCTGGCCGAGGCTCTGGAGAAGTTGGACGAGAAAAGCCTTAAGGGGTTCATCCTGGACCTGCGTGGCAATCCAGGTGGTGCCCTAAACCAGGCTCTGGCCGTCTCGGATCGTTTTTTAAGCAACGGCCAGGTCATCGTGGTGACCAAGGACAGGAATGGCCAAGGACGGGAATTTCGTACTCAACAGGGAAGTCAGTACGATTATCCAATGGTCGTCTTGATCGACGAAAATAGTGCCAGCGCAAGCGAGATCGTCTCTGGAGCCTTGCAGGATCACGATCGAGCCCTTATCGTTGGTGAAACGAGCTTTGGCAAAGCCCTGGTGCAGACCATCTACCCATTGGAAGGCAATAAGGGTCTGGCTTTGACGACTGGGCGATACTACACACCGAGTAACCGATTGATCCAACGCGATTATTCCAGTAGTTTCTACGACTATTTCAATAGCCGTCAAGAGACAACTCAAAGAGGAACTGAGACCCACTACACCGACAGTGGGCGTACCGTGTTCGCAGGCGGCGGAATCACGCCCGACGAGAAGGTTGGCCGGGGAAGCTCCACCAGGCTGATAAGAGTGATCGAGCGAGAGAGATTGTTTGCTGAGTTTGTGGATGACCTGACGAAAGGGGAAATCCAATCCGATATCCGCTATCAGTTCAGTCCTGAAGAACGACTTGCTTTTACGCCCGAAGAGCGGGAACAGCTCATAGCGCAGCTGGCTATAACAGATGAAACAACACGGCTCTTTAAGACTTTCTTGGACAGCCACCAGGTGGACTTTACTGACCAGAGTTTTGAAGAGAGCCGCCGGTTGATTGAAAATAAGCTAAAGCAGAAGCTCTTCTTAGTCCTGTTGGGTCCTCAAGAGAGCCTTAAGGTTTCTCTCGAGGTCGATCAGCAGGTGCTGAGAGCCCTCGAGCTTCTCCCCAAGGCCACCGCCTTGATTCAGAATAACCTTGTGAAACAGTAATCTGAACCCGTGCATTCCATTATTCGACGTGGGGTAGTGTGCATCTGTACAGGCGAAGGCTAATACAAGTACTGGGTGTTTGTGGTTTGTTCCTGCTTCCGGCTTGTGCTTCGAAGCGGAACGTTTCCCCTCAGGTGATGGCCCGAGAGGCTGGCCAGCTGCCTCCACCGGTTGCTCAGCTACCGTCGCCGGAAACGTTGACAGTTGAACTTTCCCCTGTGCCCGTTGTTGAGCCAGAAGACCCCATCGATCTACTGATTGGAAGGGCAAGAGGCTTACTCGAGAGGGGAGAAAGACTTTTTGGAGAGGGAGGGGTTGAAGCGGGCCGTCTTCTCTTTCAGCAAGCTCTGGACACCCTCAAGAATTCAGGATTCGAATTCTTTCTCAATCCACATCTGGAAAGCACCTACTATGATTTATTAGGGGAAATCCAGGAGCTGGAGCTTCAAGCCTTGGTCGATCCGGCAGAGATACAGCTTCTGAGTCTTGTATCAACTCCCTCAGACGAGATTACCGACCTCAACTTCTTTACCATCCAAGTTGATCCCCACTTGAAAGAACTGGTTAGCCAGGACCTTCTTGAGACTCGCTTTGATATCCCAGTGGTGTTGAATGACGACGTTGTCAGATTGCTGAATTTCTATCAGAACCGTGGCCGCGACATTATGGAAGAGGGCTTGAAGCGCGCCGGGAAATATGTGCCGCTTTTTCGTGAGATCTTTCAAAAGGAGGGAGTCCCGCTTGATTTGGTTTACATGGCTCATGTGGAGAGCCACTTTAAACCCAACGCCTACTCTCGAGCCAAGGCCAGGGGAAGTTGGCAGTTCATGCTGGGAACGGCGAAATTGTACGGTCTCAGACAGGATTGGTGGATCGACGAACGCTCCGATCTCATTAAGTCCACCGAAGCAGCTGCCCGCCATCTCACCGATCTGTATGAGCGCTTCGGGGACTGGAATCTGGCCATGGCAGCTTACAATGTGGGTCCCAATCGAATTGACAGGATCAAAAGGCGCTATGGGAATATTGACTATTGGGCCATGATCAGGAGGAGAATGCTTCCCCGAGAGACCAGACTTTTTGTTCCCTCAATTCTTGCCACTATTATCATATTCAGAAATCCGGAGCGGTACGGTTTTTGGATCGAGCCAGATAGTCCGCTGCAGTTTGAAACGGTGAGTCTTGAAGAACAAGTCGCTGTGCAGACTGTAGCCGAAGAACTCGGTATTCCGGTGGCTACATTGTTCGAATTAAACCCCGAGTTGAGGCGGGGAATCACCCCATTTGCTTATAAGGAGTACCAGCTCAAGGTGCCCTTGGGGACAGGTGACCTTCTCAAAGAGCGCTTGGCGGCCCTTCCCGAGGAGAGAAAACTGCAATTCCGACATCACAAAGTGCTACGTGGGGAAACGCTCGGTCTGATTTCCCAAGCATACTCTTCCTCGATTCAAGCGATTGCCCAGGTGAATCAGATCCGAAACATTCACAGGCTCCGGGAAGGTCAAGATTTACTCATTCCCTTGCCCAGTTCCGCTTCGGCAGGCAGGCGGATTGTACCCGGGGCCCTGTTGCCGGACACTTACACTGTGAGACGGGGAGATTCACTCTCGAGAATCTCTCTCAGATACAGGGTCACCGTCGCGGATCTCTTGCTCTGGAACAATCTCAGGCCAAATGAACTGATTTATCCCGGGCAGAGAATTCGACTCCTGGCTTCTCCAGAGTCAGTCGCTCAGGGCTCCTCTCAGGAAACAACTGGAGATCGGTGAGATTCTGCAGCTTTTCCCATGGGAGTCAGAACCGATTTGGGTTTGAACTCCACCAAGGAAAAATTGTGGATTTACTCGAGGCTGGAAGAGCGCTTGCCGCCAGAGGAGAGTTTTCCTCATCAGAGAATGAGCTCTTTGATTCCCCAGATCTGAGGGCTTGGCTGGCGCCTGGAAGAATCGCTCTTGAACTGGCACAGAGGATTCTTGAACTGCTCAGGGAAGGCTCAGAAGTTGCGAAACTAGCTGTCTACGATAGAGAGATGATCCGGCTCCTGCCGCCCATACCGAATCCCGAGAAAATCATTGGCATAGGTTTAAACTACCGGGACCACGCTCAGGAACAAAACCTTCCTCTTCCCCCCAATCCTCTGATATTTGCCAAGTTTCCCAGCAGTTTGATCGGTGCCGAGGACGAGATCAGACTTCCCACCATCAGTCAAAAAGTGGATCCGGAAGCTGAGCTGTGCGTGGTGATGTTGGAGAGTGGGAAAGAACTCTCCCCCCAGAGAGCGCGTCAGGCCATCGCTGGTTATACCATCGGAAATGACGTTAGTGCCCGGGATCTCCAATTCTCCGACAAGCAATGGGTTCGGGGAAAATCATGTGACACCTTTGCTCCTTGCGGTCCTTTTCTTGTCACGGAAGATGAAATCGGAGATCCTCATCAGCTGGACATTGAGCTCCGTGTGAATGGAAAGGTGCAACAGTCCTCTAACACGGAAAACCAGATCTTCGATTGCTACACGTTGGTTTCTTATATTTCACAGACCATCACCCTGCATACGGGTGATCTGATCTTTACGGGTACACCAGGGGGAGTCGGGGTGTTTCGCAAGCCGCCGGTGTTTCTCAAGGCTGGAGATTTGGTGGAAGTATCGATTGAAAGAATCGGAACCTTGAGGAACCGGGTTAGCAATTCAACCTAGATCTCGAACGAAGGCATGAAAGTCCTTGGTCTTCCGAAAACCCAGTCGCAAATAGAGCTGGCAAGCTCGATGATTGGCTTCGGACACCGAAAGGGTGATTCGCTCCAAACCAGATTGGCGGGCCTCTCTGAAATAGGTCTGTAAAAGAAAAGATCCGAGCCCTTTTCCCTGACAGTCACTTCTGACTGAAATTTGTGGGATCATGCCCGTATCGGGACTGATCTTTGAAGTGAGTAAAACACCACAGACTCGTTCCTCGCAATCCAAAGCAACGTAACTGATCCGTGGGCTAAAGATGCCACATCCGGGATGTTGCACCAGGTTGCGCAAGAATCGGATACATCCCTCACTTGACTGGTAATCGTGGCAAAGCTCGTAATCAGGAGAGCCGTCGTAACTGTTGTAGATCACTTCAGCTGCCGGAAAGAAGAACCTGTTTTCCCACTGAGAGATCTGGAACTCGGGTTGCAGCTCGGACTTTTTCCCTTCCACGAGGTGATCCAGAGGTAAGGAGAGAAAATGACGTTTGAGAGCAGTGAATTCATGCTGCTCAAAGAGAGGAACCAAATCGCAATTGAAAGCAAAGATCTGGCTTTCGATCCGTCGGATTTCTTGCCCTGATCTGAGGGAATGAAGAATCTTGTCCAGGAGCTCGGCGTAACCTGCCGGAGAGGCACGCTCGGAACGGATGTAGAGATTGCCAATGTAGGCGACCGGATGATTGATAACGTAGTAAGAATAGCCTGAAAGACTACCTGCATCGGTCTTGAGGGCCCAACCGGACAGGCTTCGCGAGGCGATAAACTTCTTGATCAAAGACACGGCTGGCTGATAGTCCCAGAAGAGCTCATTCTGCCACCATTGGATCTCCTGCTGAAAGGTCCTCTCAAGCTCCTGAGAATCAACCTGTGAAAGCGCTACAGTCTGCATTGTTTCGTTCTACAGGACCGCTGTCAGCTGTCAGTTGTCAGCCTTTCCCCCCTGTCAGTCTTGAGTGCTATCTTCCTCTTGTCAAGCCATGAAATTCATCAAGCATCTTCAAGAGAACGAGTCCGTTACCTCCTACTGCCAAGTTCGCAGCAAGCAAGCAAAATTAAAGAAGAACGGGGAGCTCTATTTGAGACTGGTGCTGGGGGACAGTAGCGGTCGAATTGAAGGCAAGCTCTGGGAGAACATTGAAGAAGTTCAAGAGGGAATCCAGGCAGGAGATTTCGTCAAATACCAGGGGGTTGTTCAGGTTTACAATGGAAGTAAACAGCTGATCCTGAAGCGGATTCGAAAGGCGCTTCCGGAGAGGGATTCTGAGGACGACTTCGATGTGGAAGATCTGATTCCTTGTACCGAGTATGACATTGAGGAGATGTGGCAGAAACTCCATTCCCTGGTCCTTCAACAGACCTCACGTCCCTGTATTGTACAGCTGCTAACCAATGTCCTGAATGACAATGAGGAGCAAATAAAGAGCTACCCAGCTGGTGTTGAAATCCATCACGACTATTGGGGTGGATTTCTCGAACATGTACTGTCTGTAGTGGAAAGTGCCCTTTTTTTTGCCGACAAGTACCCGGATTTGGATAAAGATCTGTTGATCGCCGGCGCTGTTTTGCACGACATTGGAAAATTGGAGGAATTGAGTGGTGCGCAAAATCCTTCCTATACTGCCCGAGGTCGCCTGATTGGCCACGTTGTGATGGGACGCGATTTGTTGCGAAGAGAAGCAGCTCGAATTCCTGAGTTTCCTGAAAGGCTGTTAATGCTGCTCGAGCATCTGATTCTGAGTCATCAGGGACAACTTGAGTGGGGTTCTCCCCGACGGCCCAAACTGCCAGAGGCTTTAATTCTTCATTATATTGATGATCTGGATGCTAAGCTGAATCGACTCTGTCGGGTTCGCAAGGAAGATCCGGGAGATTCGGACTTCACTGCATTTGATCGCTATCTCGGCAGAGTGGTTTTCAAAGGCAAATATGATGAGCCTTCCGAGCACCAGCTGCTTGCCTCGATTTCCCAATAAGCCCTATAATTTCTGAGCTGGAGGAGCCTCAAAGGCCTCACCCAGGTCTTGGAGAAAAGGGAGGAGCCTCATATACGGCTCCGTCAGCGGATAGAGGAGAATTAACAGTCATGAAGTATGCCAAAAGGATGGCCAGCATCTCCCCTTCACCAACCATGGTGATTATGCAGGAGGCCCAACTCCTAAGGCAGCAAGGTGTCGATGTCATCGATCTGGGGGTGGGTGAGCCCGACTTTCCAACACCACAGTCAATCAAACAAGCGGGCATCGAAGCCATTGAGGGAGATTTCACCAAATATACGGCTTCGGCTGGCATTCAGGAGCTGCGCCAGACAGTAGCAGACCAATACAATCGGCGCTGGGACACGGACTTTTCGGCGGCGAACGTCATTATTTCATGTGGTTCCAAGCATTCCATCTACAACGTCTGTATGGCCCTCTTTGAGGAAGGTGATGAGGTCCTGCTGCCAACGCCTTATTGGGTCACATTTCCTGAAGTCATCAAGATGACAGGTGCCGTGCCGCGGGAAGTTGTGACTTCAGAAGCAAACGGATTCATCCTCCGAGCAGAAGACGTGGCAGAGAAGATCAGCCCTAACACCCGAGGGATTATTGTTAATACCCCTAGTAATCCCACTGGGGCGGTGATACCCGGTTCTATCATTGAAGAACTGGTTGGATTGGCTCGCAGCAAGGGACTCTTCTTGCTTTTCGATGAAGCTTACGACTACTTTACCTACAGTGAAGCTTCGCACGTTTCAGTGGCTTCTTTTGTGAAATCTTCAGATGATTTCTTCGCCATACTAGGTTCAGTATCCAAAACCTATGCAATGACTGGTTGGAGAATCGGATTTTGTGTGAGCCACACAGAACTGATCAAAAAGATCTCTGCCTTTCAGAGCCATCAGACCGGGAATCCCACCTCAATTTCACAGAAGGCCGCTTTGTTCGCTCTCCAAAGTGATCCTGAGATCGTGCGGGAAATGAAGGAAGAATATCAGGCTCGGAGAGACTTTGTGCTGAGCTGCCTGAAAGAGCTTCCCGGTTTCTCCTGTGCGCCGCCCCAGGGAGCATTTTACATGTTTCCCAATGTTAAAAAGTGCATGCAAGGGATGGGCATTTCGACCTCTGAAGAATTTGCCAAACTCCTGATCCAAGAAGCGAGAGTTGCCACTGTTCCCGGCTCGGCCTTTGGCATGGAGGGCTATATTCGCATTTCCTATGCTGCCTCTATGGATCATCTCAGGGAAGCCTTCTCACGAATCAAGGCAGCTGTGAGCGCACGCCTGAAAAGAGCAGATGCAGGGTGAACACTGCTTTGGTGAAGGCGTCATTCCGGAGTTTTGGTTGCGGGTGTCAGGTAGGTCAAGAGCGAGGCCGCACAAGCCCTTCGGATGTTCGGGGCCAGGCCCAGGAATTCTCCCCGAATTCGGGGCCTGTCCCCGAACTTCCGAAGGGCGCGGAGAACGAAGAGCTTGGCCTTCTTGAACACTCGCACTAAGTGAGTTGTGGAACCAACCAATCCATTGAGCAATATTTCCGTTGTGCTGGTCGAAACCCAGAGGGGAGGAAACATCGGTGCAGCCGCTCGTGCCATGAACAACATGGGCTTGCAGCACCTGAAGCTGGTGAGTCCCCGTGAATGGATGAACGAGGAGTGCCAAATGTTGGCAGGAAAGGCCATCGATCTGGTCACTTCAGCCAAGATTTATTCCACTTTGGATGAGGCCGTCGAAGAGGAAAATATCGTCATTGGGACCACATCGGCACGGAAGCGGAAGGGAAGCCAGAAGATTCACACTCCACGCGAAATGGCGCCCCGGCTCTGCGAATATGGAAAGGCCCAGAGAGTGGCGCTGGTCTTTGGTCCTGAACGCAGTGGTTTGACTGATGCACATCTGGCCAAATGTCAGTACCTGGTCTCCATCCCTGCCAGCCCTGACTCTCCTGTCTTGAATCTGGCCCAGGCGGTCCTGGTGCTTGCTTACGAAATCTTTACTGTTCAGCCACCAGTATCCGATTTCAGCTTCCAGCTCGCTTCAGATGGGGAACGTGAGCAGATGTTTGCTGACATGCAGCGGGTCTTGGTTGATATTGGATTTCTGAATTCCCAAAATCCTGACCACATCATGCGTTCAATCCGTCGATTTCTGGGTCGTGCCGATCTGACGCCACGTGATGTCCGGATCCTCCGAGGGATGATGAGCCAAGTGGAATGGTTCGTGGGAGGTCACCGGTCACCTGACCGCTGACCCCTGACAACTGACAGCTGACCACAGACCACAGCCGGCAGACCACAGACCACGGGCCGGCTGAGCTCCTGCCTCCTATCTCCTGACTCCTACCTCCTACCTCCTACCTCCTACCTCCTTCCTTTTGAATTTCCATCTTCATGAGAGTCAGTCCCGTCAAGAGCTTGGGATAAAAGTCGGTGGATTTTTGGGGCATCTTTTCACCCCGTTCTGAGATCTCATGAACCTGTTTCAAGCTGGTGGGATTGAGGATGAATGCCAGCTGGTA
>JAPUKI010000395.1 GCA_027295745.1 Acidobacteriota bacterium | reverse complement strand
AGCTTTGCTGGGATCCAAGGTCGGTGCTGGGGAGTCGGCTCAAGCAAGTTGATCTCGCCGTGCTATTCTATTCGGGCCGCCGACCCTTTGCGACATCTTTCATAGATCCGATCGGGTGAGCACGATCAGGCGGTGGAACTTCTGGTAAAGAACATGGATGCTGTTCAGCAAAACACCTTCGATTCAGTTCTTGCTCAGCACGATGAAAGGGCCTGGTGCGAGGCACTTGATCTCCTTCTGCCGCTGATTCACCCGGTCGACCAGGATGCCACTCGCGTCTGGTTTGCTTTTTGGCCTCTGCATCTCTGCCGGATCATCCAAGAGTCTGAGAACCTCGACCAGACGGAGCAGAAGCTGGAAATGAGGGGACGCTACCTGCTGGAGGATCAGCTGCAGTCCTCACTCGGTTTTCTGTTTGGCTCTCAATACTGGCCTGAGGTCAAAGAGGCTGTCTCCTCCCATGCGAAGAGCCCGACATCTATTGACGGCAGCTTAGCCGAGCTGATCCGTGACATGGCAAAAAAACTTGCCGATTCTCTTCAGGTTTCTGAGTCTCAACTCATCGGAATTACAGCCGTGGCGGTGATGGCCCTACGACAGGTCGGCCCAGCCGTATTGGCCGCAACTTCCATCCAGACCGGTAAGAGAAACTCCTCTCCCGCAAAGGTCTTGAGAGCCCGTTCCAGAAAGAGGGGCCGGATCTATAGCTTTTTGCACAGTGTTGGCTCCAAATACACGGTTATCTTTGACGAACATGACAAAGCGTCTCGTTTCCAGGCCATCCACGGGCAGGATATTTCAATGGCGGCTGGGAGAGTTCAGAGAGACTATTCATCGATCGATTCGCGACGTATTGAGGGACCGGTTCCCTTCCAGTGCCGTATAGGGAACTGTGGAACCTGCTGGATTGGTATTCTCAGCGGGAAGGAAAAGTTGTCTCCCATCAGTGCATTCGAAAAGGTACGCTTGAAATACTTCGGCTACGACTTTGGCAGCTCCGACCAAGAAACTCATCCCCCCATTCGTCTCGCCTGCCAGACCGGATGCTTCGGAGACGTTTCCATCGCTATTGCCCCCTGGAATGGAATTCTCAACGTCCGGCGATTCGAGCGCTAAAGCCTGAGTATCGTAGGAGAGGTCAGCAAGGAGAGTTTGCATGGCTAAATGGACTTTTGAGCCTGGACACACTGCAGCGGAGTTCTGTGTTCGACACATGATGGTGACCTGGGTGCGTGGACACTTGAAGAATATCCACGGCTCCATCGAATTTGATCCCGAAAATCCGGGCAACTCTTCCGTCGATGTGAGCATTAATACAGGAGAACTGTGGTCGGGAGACACGGATAGAGATGGCCACTTGCGCGGCTCGGATTTTCTGGATGTGGAAAAGTATCCCACTATCACGTTTAAGGGGAACGAGACCGAACTCATTGGCAAGAATGAATTTCGAGTCACGGGTGACCTGGTGATTCGCGGCGTTGCCCAAAGGGCGACCCTGGAGGTGAACTACTTAGGACAATGGGAGACTCCCTTCTGGGTGGATGGAAAGGACAAGGGGCCTAAGACTCGCGCTGGGTTTGTCGCAAAAACCACGATTGATCGGAACGATTTTGGGATGACTTGGAACGGAGAAATGGAAAAAGGGGGCGTCGTAGTGGGAAAAGATGTCCTGATTACCATCGATGTAGAAGCCCTTCGCGAAGATTAACAGACGGACAAATCGGCCCCCCTAATGGACATAGCCCTGAGAAAGCTTCAGATTCTGGAAGCGATGCACGGTGACAAAACAAGAGACGACACCACTGATTGCGCGTAAAGCCCTGTTTGGTAACCCTGACAAGACCATGGCCAGGCTGAGCCCCGATGGGACCAGGGTCAGCTATCTTGCACCTGTCAATGCCGTGCTCAATATCTGGGTAGGACCGGTTGACGATCCTGAGGCGGCCGAGCCGGTCACGAACGATACAAAGAGAGGAATCCGCACTTACAGCTGGGCCTATACGAACAAGCACATCGTGTACGCCCAGGACAAAGAGGGCGACGAAAATTGGCATATTAACAGTGTTGACTTGACGACCGGCCAGACGAAGGACCTGACTCCTTTAGAGGGTGTGCAAGCCCTAATCCAGGAGACCAGCTATAAGTTTCCAAACGAGCTTATCCTGGGACTGAATGATCGGAATCCTGAGCTTCACGACCTTTACCGTGTCAACATCGATTCCGGTGAGAGAATCCTGATCCAGGAGAATGAGGGGTTCATGAATTTTGTGACGGACGACAGCTACCGTGTCCGCTTCGCAGAGCGATTCGAGTCTGACGGTAGCATTCTACTTTTCAAATCTAAGGGCGAAGGTGAATGGGAATATTTCAGGAAGGTCGAAATGGAGGATACCCTGACGACCTCGTACCTCGGTTTCGACAAGACAGGCGGAACTCTTTATATGTTCGATAGCCGTGGCCGCAATACCGCGGCACTGACAGCTTTGAACCTCGGGAATGGTCAAGAGACCACCTTAGCCGAAGACCCGCGAGCAGACGCCACCCAAGTGATGATCCACCCCACGGAAAGAAATATTCAGGCTGTTGCTTTTAACTATGAGCGCAGAGAATGGCACGTTCTGGATGACTCCATTGCTCAGGACCTGGCCTATCTCAGCGCCTCAGCTGAGGGCGAGATCGAAGTCGTCAGCCGGACTCTTGACGACCAACACTGGATAGTCGCCTACTTATTGGACAACGGCCCAGTCCACTACTACCTCTACAGTCGCAATGAGAAAAAGGCGAAGTTCCTCTTTACTAACCGAAAGGAACTTGAAGGGGCACCTCTGGCGAAGATGTATCCGGTCGTGATTCAATCGCGGGACGGATTGAAACTGGTGAGCTATTACACTCTACCCGTGTGGAGCACCAGCAGTGGACAGACACGCCCAGAAGATCCTCTACCGATGGTGCTGTTTGTCCACGGCGGTCCATGGAGCCGCGACCAGTGGGGCTATCACCCATTCCACCAACTGCTCGCAAACCGAGGTTATGCGGTCCTCAGTGTCAATTATCGGGGATCGACCGGATTCGGGAAGCATTTCATCAACGCAGCTAACCGGGAGTATGGCGCCAAGATGCACGATGATTTAATCGATGCGGTTGAGTGGGCCATCCGTGAAGGTATAGCTGACCCTGAGCGTGTTGCCATTATGGGCGGCAGCTATGGTGGTTATGCGGCTCTGGTGGGCCTGACATTCACCCCGGAAACTTTCGCTTGCAGTGTGGACCTTGTAGGTATTTCCAACCTGGTGACGTTCATTGAGTCAATACCACCTTACTGGAAGCCCTATATACAGCTGCTGGCGACCCGTATCGGTGACCACAGGACTGACGAGGGCCGAGCGTTGCTCAAGGAGCGGTCGCCCCTCACCTATGTCGACCGGATAACCAGACCACTCCTGATAGCACAGGGTGCCAACGACCCCCGCGTCAAGCAGGCCGAATCGGATCAGATCGTCAAGGCCATGCAAGAGAAGGGCATCCCGGTAACCTATTTGTTGTACCCAGATGAAGGTCATGGCTTTGCTCGTCCAGAAAACTCGGTGTCCTTTAACGCCGTTGCCGAGACGTTTTTGGCCCGGCACCTGGGAGGGCGATCCGAGCCCATTGGCGATGACTTCAAGGGCTCATCAATAACCGTCCCCATCGGCGCGGACCAACTCCCTGGCCTCGCGGAGGCGCTACACTGACCTGACTCGTACCAGGTTGCCGCAATTCCATACCAACTCACTCCAACCAACTCAAACCAAATTAAACGCTCAATTTGATTGCTTTCACAGCCTCTCAAGATTTAGCATTGAGAACAATGGCATTGGACCATATATATAGAGAAGGACATCCACTTAACTTTCAGCTACTGGAGATCGTTATGAAAAACTATCAGAAAATTGTTACTCATCTCGTTTTTTGCCTGACCGTGCTATTGGTGTTGGAGGCGGGTGGGTTAATTGCTCAGTTGCCTCCCGAGGTCGCCAGCTATGGCTACGCGGACACCATCTTCTTCAATGGGAAGGTCGTCAGCATGGATGACACCTCCAATTCCACGGATGTCGGGAATGTCTATGAGGGCATTGCCGTAAAAGGGACCAAGATCATGAAGCTGGGGACCGATGAGGAGGTCAGAGCTCTGGCAGGACCCGACACCAGGGTGCTGGACCTGCAAGGGCGAACCCTGCTCCCCGGAATTATTGAAAGCCACCGCCACATTTACGGAGGCGCAGTCCGGCACCTGGAGCGATTCGGCTTCAAGTATCCTCCCGAGGGCGTAACCATGGTCACCATGCAGGCAGACCGGGACCTGGAGAAAACTCAGGCCCTCATCCGAGAGACAGTCCAAGATGCCGTCAGGCAGGTGGATCCCGGTGATTGGGTGGTGGTCAGAATTCAGGGTCATCCGGAGGCGCCGCGCGAAGCGGGCGTTTGGGGGTTTACGCGACGTCTGACCAATCGCGACACATTAGACTTATGGACGCCTGAAAATCCAGTTTTAGTCTCACCGGGTCTCAGAGGCACGATCAACTCCAGGGCGCTGGAGGTCTTAGATGACTTTTTGCCCGGATACTCGGCCAGTATTCAGGAAACCATGCACGGCATTGATATTGGCGAGGACATTCCTTCCATCGGATGGGTGGGCAGCCAGGAGATGTCTGTAATCACCTGGGAACTTTTTCTGGAGAGGCTTCCAGCAGCGACATTGGCACAGGCCTTAAAGCTCACCGCGGAAGACGCTGCCTCGATAGGAATTACCACCATCTCCACTCGCATTCCTTTCCCTAAAGTGATGAGCGGGTATGCAACCCTGGCCGGCCTGGGCCAGATGCCGATTCGTCTGTCTGCCCACTATGAAGTGCACCGCATGCCCACCGACCCGGAACAAACCCGGCAGATATACCGCCGCACCGGCGTACTGCAGGGAATAGGCG
>JAPUKI010000394.1 GCA_027295745.1 Acidobacteriota bacterium | reverse complement strand
GACCTTATTGTGAAATCCAAAACAATGGAAGGGTACGACGCTCCCTACCTCCCTGGCTGGGACTGTCACGGCCTCCCCATCGAAATCAAGGTTGTGGCACAGAAAAGGGCGGATATGGATCCGCTCAAGGTTCGTCGGGAGTGTCGAGAATACGCTCAAAAGTTCGTCGAGATCCAAAGAGAGGAGTTCATAAGGCTCGGTATTTTCGGAGAGTGGGATGCTCCTTACCTGACCATGAGTCCCGAGTATGAAGCAGAGCAGGCCAGGCTATTCGGCCAATTCGTAGAGAAGGGAAGTGTCTACAAAGGACTGAAGCCAGTCCACTGGTGTATCTCGTGTGAAACGGCGCTGGCGGAAGCGGAAGTAGAGTATGGGGATCATACCAGTCCCTCGATCTATGTGAAGTTTCCGGTAGTCCAAGGGGCAACGAGTCTTCTTCCCGAATTGGCGGGCCGCAAGTTTTTTGCGTTGATCTGGACCACTACTCCATGGACCCTGCCGGCCAATCTGGCCATTTGCTTTCATCCCAAGTTTAACTACTCCCTGGTGGAGGTCTCAGATGAGATCTACATTATTTCTCAGGAGTTGCTTGACCAAGTCGCTCAGGAGTGTGGATTCGAGAACTATCGTGTGGTGACCACGGTCAAAGGAGAGGCTCTGACGGATCTGCTCTTTCGCCACCCCTGGTTGGATCGAGAATCCAAGAGCATTCTTGCTGACCACGTAACCCTCGAACAGGGTACGGGCGCTGTTCACACTGCTCCTGGACATGGCCAAGAGGACTATCAGGTGGGAATCGAGAAGGGGCTGGAGATTTACTGTCCAGTGGACAGTAAAGGGAGATTCACTTCCGAGGTGGAGCATTTTGCAGATCTCAAGGTGTTTGAAGCTAACTCCAAGATTAATCAGTTAATGACTGAAAAAAATGTCTTGGTAGCGGAAAAAGCAATTACGCACAGTTATCCACACTGCTGGCGCTGCCACAATCCGGTGATCTTTCGGGCTACCTCGCAGTGGTTTATCAGTATGGATCACGACGATTTGCGAAAGCGGGCACTTGAAGAGGTCAAGCAGGTACGCTGGATCCCCCAGTGGGGCCAGGAACGGATGAGCAACATGATCGCCAACCGACCAGATTGGTGTATTAGCCGACAAAGGATCTGGGGAGTTCCCATCATTGTCTTCTACTGTCAGAAATGTCAGGAACCACTACTGATGAGCCGGGTCATCAATCATGTTGCCGATATTTTCCAGAAGCAGGGTTCTGATGCATGGTTCTCGATGAGTGTCGCTGAACTGGTTCCTGAAGGAACACGTTGTGAATGTGGCAGCAGTGAGTTTGAAAAGGAAGAGGACATCTTGGATGTTTGGTTTGATTCCGGTGTCAGCCATCACGTTTTGCTGGGTGACCGTGAGGATCTGACCTGGCCTGCCGACGTTTATCTAGAGGGTGGAGATCAGTACCGCGGCTGGTTTCACAGCTCCCTTTTAATCGCTGTGGCTGTGAAGGATGCCGCGCCGTACCGTATCGCCATCTGTAATGGCTGGACACTGGATGTAGAAGGACATGCCATGTCGAAATCTCGCGGCAATGTCATTTCCCCGCTCGATGTCATGAAAGCCAATGGAGCAGAGATCCTCCGACTTTGGGTTTCCTCCATTAACTATACTGAGGACACACGTCTGGGTGAGGAGGTTCTTTCACGTTTGCGTGAAGCCTATCGAAAGCTTCGCAACACCCATCGTTTTCTACTGGGCAATCTGTTTGACTTCGATCGCCGCGAAGAGGTTTCCGCTGAAGATTTGACCGAGATCGACCGTTGGGCATTAGCACGCATGGCTAGGGTCGCTCAGCGGGCCCAGGAAGCCTATCAGAGCTTCGAGTTTCATGTTGTTTTCCATGTTCTTTACAACTTTTGTGTCGTCGATTTGTCTAGTTTGTACTTCGATGTGTTAAAGGACCGTCTCTATATCTCGGCTCCCGGCTCGCTCGATCGGCGAGCTGCTCAAACAGCACTGTTCAGAATCAGCGATACTCTGGTCCGACTTCTTGCGCCCATCCTACCTTTCACTTGCGAAGAGATTTGGAAGAAGCTTTATCTGCAGGATGAACCGGTTGAATCGGTACACCTGGCTGAGTTTTCGCGAGAAATCGATCAGTATCGGAACGACAAACTGCTGAGTCGGTGGAAACGACTCCTGGAGGTTCGGGCCAGGGTCAGCAAGACGCTGGAGGAAAGTCGGCAGGAAAAGCAGATTGGCAATTCGCTGGAGGCGAAGGTGCAAATCCAGTGTAGTTCCGAAACCTTCGAGTATTTACAGAGCTTTTCTCAAGATCTTCGCTTTTTATTTATTGTCTCTGACATCGAACTGAGGGAGAATTCAGAGCTGTCCGGCGACCAGATTGAGGTCTTCGTTTCAAAGGCCTTGGGCGCAAAGTGTGAGCGGTGCTGGACCTATTCCCTGTCGGTAGGATCCCATGCCGATCTGCCCACCATTTGCTCTCGCTGCTACGCTGTTCTCGAGGAAATCGGCCAGGTAGCAGGTTGAAAATTCCAGGTAGAGAAGATAACAGTAAAATGCGCCTAGCGGCTATAAGTTTAGGTTTCATTATCCTGACGCTGGACCTCATCACAAAGTGGTGGGTTCAGAGTGCCAGCTGGCTCCAGAATTACAGGATTATTGAGGGGTTCTTCAGGATTCATTATGTCCAAAATGAGGGGATCGCGTTTGGCCTGTTTCACTCTCTCCAGTCACCGTGGAAGCCCGTCATTCTTTCGGTCCTGGCTATCATTGCCGTGATCATTGTGCTCTACTATATCTGGAGAACACCCCTGGATAAACCTGGGCTGTTGGTTGCCCTGGGGCTTCTTCTGGGGGGAATCCTGGGAAACTTCATTGAACGTCTTTTTCACAACCATGTGACAGACTTTATCGAGCTGCACTGGCAAGACTATTTTAGTTGGCCTACTTTCAATCTGGCCGACAGCGCGATCACCTGCGGCGTTCTTTTCATCTTATATGAAAGCTTTCTGGGAGATATTGACAGGCAAGTTCAAGACAATGACTAGACTTCTCGCCACCACCCTTCTGGTGGTTCTTTCAATGTCGGGACGGGTGAATTCTGAAACGCCGGATCAGCTGATTGCAAAGCTTCAGAACAAGTATGAGGAAATAGAGAGCTTCTCGGCTGACTTCACACAACTGTTTCGGAGCGGGGATGTCCAACTGCGGGAATCGGGCATTATGGTCATGAAAAAACCAGGAAAAATGTACTGGGAATACCGGCAGCCCACGCCAAAAGTCTTCGTTGCCGATGGCCATAAAAGCTACTTCTATCTCCCCCTGGACAAGCAAGTCATCGTCTCCGATCTGGACCTGAGCAATGCTCAAACGCCTCTCCTATTCTTGATGGGCCAAGGGAACATTAAGGAAGACTTTCAGGTTGGGCTGGAACCAGAGGAGAAGCCACTTCAGGATAAGAACATACTGATACGATTGACACCGAAGCAGCCTCAGGGCATCTATTCATATGTGATTCTGGAAGTCGACCCTTCAATTTATCTGGTCCGTCGGTTGATCGTGATTGAGCCAATTGGAAATCGCAACGAATACATCATGACGAACTTCCGGGAGAACATCCGGATTCCCGACGGGCAATTCAATTTCAAAGTGCCACCCGATGTTGAGGTGCTGTCTCAGTAGTCTGCAGGAGTGGAGTGG
>JAPUKI010000393.1 GCA_027295745.1 Acidobacteriota bacterium | reverse complement strand
GATTCTGAGCCAGGATCAAACTCTCAAATTTTTCTCTCTAACTCAATCTTTCTGACGGGCTATTCTGTCTGGTTGTCAAAGAACACGGCTCTCAGCTGTTTCCATCAGCTTCTGCCACCTCGTATCATAGCCGAAGTAGCTACCACTTGCAAGCAGGTGCCCGCTACCCAATCAGGCTCTCCGGCCTGGAGTAGGCTTCCTTCACATATCTTTGAGCTTCGGCCTGGGCTCCATTGTGGTCAATTTTGGTATTGATCGCTTTCTGGTACTCGGCCAGAGCGCGCTGCCTTTGACCCAGAGTGTCATAGATCTTTCCCAGATAGATGTGGATCCAGGTTTCCACCCAGGGAGGCTGGCGATCTCCATTGAGGGAATCTCGAAAACTGTTGGCCGCGGTGGACAAGTTGCGCTGCTCGAAAAAGACTTCGCCCAAACGAAAATGAGCAAGTGAACTTCTGGGACTCAGTTGTGTTGCTTTTTCATATTCACGAATCGCGGTAATGAACTCGTTGGCGGCTTGATATTCCTCTCCCAAGGCAACGTGAACCGCAACCCGCATTCGTTCGGAGTCGCGTAGGATTTTTCCATGAGGATCAAGCTCCATCCGAATGGGCATCGTCTCGGTGGGGAAATTAAAGGAAGTTATCTGGCCACTGATGTTCAGCAGCTTTTCCTCAGGCTGACCCTTGGTCTCAATACGGATATCCAAGGGCATGCGGAAGAGCTCGAGATTCTGTCTGATCTGACCTCGAATTCTGAAACCCCCATCCCGCAGTTTGTAAATGGTGTAGTCAATTCGGAACTCGGGGACCCCGACGGATTCCACCCACTGCACAAAAAACCAGCGGTAGTCCTCTCCTGTTCGCTCCTGTAGGAACTCAGCCAGCTCACGGGTGTTTGCTGTTTGATGAGCTTTTCGCCGATACCAATCACCCAGCAGCCCATTCAGCTGCTGCTTGCCCACCAGCTGAGAAAGCATGTACAAGATCCAGGCGCCTTTGCTGCCGACAATGGACTTGTACTGAGGTGATCCCGCCTGAAGTTCCAGTCCCCTGCTGATGGGGGCCTGGCTTTCGTATTTCAGGGCAGCAACCGCCTCACGGGCCAATTCGGTCGAGAACTGATCTGGATGTTTGACTTCGAAATACCGCAGTGCCGCATAGGTCGCAAAACCATCCTGCAGCCAGGCGTCCGAAGACCTTTCAAAGCGCAACGAGTACCCCCACCATTGGCGAGCCACCCGCTTGGCTAATTCCATGACGGGTAACGAACTGCTCTGCAAGATGGCAGAGTCGAGCAGAATCACACCCGCTCCTCCAGTAGAGGGAAGCTCAACATTGGAAACTTGAACGAAATTCACCTCTCTCTCCGGAAACGGGCCATATTCGCTCTCGAAAAACTCCAGCATCTGGGCGATTTCATCGGCAATGGGGCGAAGGTCTCGATCGAACTCTTCAGTCACGTAAAAAGTCAGGGGAATCGTAGAGTCCTCGAATTTCTGTCGAAAGAATCGGGCCACGACCACCGGCATCTGAGTAAGCGGCTGCTGGCTTTCCCAGGTAAAGATTTCGCTCACCCCCACCGTTTCGATCGATTCCAAGGTGCCGGGACCAACCACCGTAAAACCCAGAGGAACAGTGATCTTGATGGTGGCACTGGCCGCATCCAGGGGGAGTGCATGGGATGGGAACCAGTTTCCTTCACTCAGCAGCAGGGCTCCTTTGGGATCGATGACGGCAGGCTCCGCTCCAGGAGTGTCCAGAAAGGCGTATACCTCTGTCTCCAGGGTCCCCTCGAAACGAAAGATAAGGGTTGTCTCCGTTCCCTTTCGAAAGGGTCCGGACCCACGAATCCGCAATCGGCTGCTCTCGAACCCATCGAAACTCATGGAGTAACGGGCATCTTCCTCGTCAGTGACTTCAAGAAGACTCAGACGAGGATTCAGCTCAAAGGGCAGGCTGACACTGTCCTCCAGGAGAAGAAATCGAATTTTGACCTCACCCTTGAGAAAACCTTCCTCCGGCAACACCTCGGCGCTAATCTCATAATGTTGAACATCCAAAATCTGTTGCGACCCTGATCCCTGTTGAGCAAAGATGGGAGTGACAAGCACGAGTAGAGAGAAAATCGAAACGAGGTTTTTCATCGCGTTCTTCTCCTGAATGAATCATTCCTTGGAAAGGAATCGGCTGATGTGTTTCGCGCTCTCTTGATAGGCATCCCGCTCTCCCAATCTTTCCGAGGCAATCTCCAGATCCCGGCTCACTTCTTCCCGCCGACTTTGGTCCTTCAATAACTCGAGGACATATCCCCCAATATTTTTCCCGGTCGCCTGATCCTGCACGAACTCGGGAACAATCTTTTTGCCCGCGATGAGATTAGCCAGGCAATAAGTCTTTGTCTCCACCAAAGGTCGAGTCAGGTACCAGCTGAGCCAGGACATCCGATAGACCATGGCGAACGGAACATGGAGAATCGTCGCTTCCAAAGTCGAGGTGCCACTTTTCACGATAGCACAAGTCACCTGGGAAAGCAGTCGAGGTGCATCTTCTTCCTGGATCTCAAGCTGAAGACGTGGGTGACCCTGGCCGAGCCAGGCCTCATAGACAGCCTCAAGCTGGCTTCGCGCAATTCCGGGAGCCTTGATCACCCAAAACCGGGCTGGACAATGCTCAGCCACGCACTGCGCCGCATCCAGTTGAATCGGAAAGATCTGCTCGACCTCACTCTTTCTGCTCCCAGGTAACAGAGCAACCACCGGCTCATCCGAGGAGGCTGTGCCTCCATGAGATCCGTTGTCACTCTTACTGAGAAACTCTCGCAAGGCAATGGAAGGATTTCCCACGTAATGCGCCTCAATTCCTCGACGCCGATAGAATTCCTCCTCGAAGGGGAAAATCACCAGCATCAAATCGACACAGCGTTTGATCTGATTGATTCGGCGAGGTCGCCAAGCCCATACTTGAGGACCGATGAAATAGCAGATGGGAACCTGCATCTGTTTGAGTCGTCTGGCCAGAGCGAGATTGAACTCTGGAAAATCCACCAATAGGGCAAGTCGGGGTCGACGCTTGCGGGTTTGGGATAGGATTCGACGGTACAACTTCCAGTAGTGGCCCATCTGGGCCAATGCTTCCCAGGGTCCGATAGCAGCGAGTTGAGAGACGTCCGCAAGCAGGTCAACTCCAGCAGCAGCCATTTGAGAACCCCCGCTGCCAAACCACTCGAAATTCCACTGGGGATTATGAAGTTCAATTTGCTTGAGGAGTCCGGCAGCATGATTCTCCCCAGAGGTTTCACCCGTGACGACCAGGATAGAAAGGCTTTCAGAAGGCACTGGCGCCTCGCTTCTACAGTCTATGGCTGATCCAACCGCCGCCCACAACACGCTCTCCCTGGTAAAAAAC
>JAPUKI010000392.1 GCA_027295745.1 Acidobacteriota bacterium | reverse complement strand
TTCCGCCTGGCCCCCGATCGTGAGGTCCGACTGCGATACGGCTACTATATTAAATGTGTGGAGGTGGTGAAGGATGAGAAGACGGGCCAGGTGGTCGAATTGCACTGTACCTATGATCCGGAGACGCGAGGTGGCTCCTCTCCAGATGGACGCAAGGTTAAGGCGACGATCCACTGGGTTTCAGCAGCCCACTCTCTCAACGCCGAAGTGCGCCTGTACGATCGTCTCTTCGTTCAAGAAAACCCAGGCGATGTCAAGGATGGTGCTGATTTCCGGGCTTCACTGAATCCAAACGCACTGGAGACCTTGACCTCTTGCCGTGTGGAGCCTAGTCTGGCGGGGGCACTACCGGGAGCCCGATACCAGTTTGAGAGACGGGGCTATTTCTGTGTCGATTCGGTTGATTCCTCCCAGGAAACCCTGGTTTTCAATCGGACAGTCACGTTACGAGATTCCTGGGCCAAGATCGAGCGAGCCATGAAGCAGAATCAGAAGTCAAGTTGACAGCCCGGATTATGCATAGGTTCTCGTCATGAAGCGGCGAAAGCGCCGGAAAACAGAGCCGTGGGCTTTAGCCCACGGGCCCGCAGGCTAAAGCCTGCGGCTCCGGCTGGCGCGTGACCCGCAAGCGGGGGGGTGCCCCGAGGCCCCCGCAAACGTACTGTACGGTACGTTGAGAGTGCAACGCTGGCAGTGCAGCACGCCGGTTAATTCTTCACTGCGCTCAGATGAAGGCGGCGCCGCTGCAATAGAGAATTTATTCATATTCCGGGCTAGAAGGGGGACACATGGGTTGGAAGGATTTTGCAGAAACAAAGAAGCACCTGACGGCTGCTGAGATTCGGTTTGAAGAGATTCGGCGCAGCCTTGGATTGTTTCTGGGGCCACTGGCCTTTGTGGTGATTGTCTTCCTGCTGCCAACCCTTCCCGATGTCACGCCTGTGGGGATGAGGACCCTGGGAATCTTTACCTGGGTTGTGATCTGGTGGATCACTGAAGCGATCCCCATTCCTATGGCGGGACTTTTCGGTCTTGCACTGCTGGCGCTGTGCGGCGTTTTCCCCGTCGCCCAAGCCTTTTCCTCCATGGGACACTGGGTCATCTTATTTCTGGTGGGTGCTTTTATTATCGCCCACGCGATGACGGTCAATGGGCTGAACCGGCGGTTTGCCTATCGGATGATCTCTTTTGAGTTCATTCGAGGTAATCCCTGGCGGCTGATGGTGATGTTTCTCATCGCGGTGACGATGCTGAGCTCCGTAGCCTCCGACACTGTCTCAACGGTCATCTTCATGGCCATTGCCATGGGCCTGCTTCAAGCTCTGAATATTGCCCCGGGTAGTCGATTTGGTGAAATGTTCATTCTTTCCATTGCTTGGGCGGCTCTGTATGGCGGCATGATCACCCCGGCTGGCTCCCCTCCCAATCTGATTGGAATCGGCCTGGTCAGTGAGGCCCTGAATTACCAAATTGGGTTTGCCCGCTGGGCCATGGTGGGCTTTCCGATGGCAGTGATCGGCATCCTCGTCATGCTGACGGTCATCCGATTTTCTTTGAAGGACGAGTTCGGGAAGATTCATATCGATCCAGAGATTATCCGCAGAGAGCGTGAAAAATTAGGTCCCATGACGCGGGGGGAGAAAATTGCCGGATTGGGGATGCTGACAGCCATCATTCTTTGGCTTGTTCCTGACTTTGCCAACATCACTTTGGGCAGCACTCATTCATTGAGTATTTGGATTCGGGTTCACCTGAATGTGGCAGTGGTGGCACTGATCGTGGCCACGGCGATGTTTGTGGTTCCTATCAATTGGAAGGAAAAGAAATTTCCTCTCACCTGGAATCAGGCAGTTGAGGGGATAGAATGGGGAACTCTGGCGCTGGTTGCAGGAGCTCTTGGGATTGGAAGTGCTCTTGCCAACTCTGAGGTAGGCTTGGGCAACTTCTTTTCATCCTCGCTGGGGAACATTGCCGGCCCCGGAACGTCTCCTTTCATCCCTATGTTCGTGATAGTTCTCTTCATGGTCTTTATCACCAGTTTCATATCCAACAACGCCGCCATCAGCATTGTGGCCCCGATTGTCATTGCCATTGGCTCCTCGCCGGGTTCGACTTTGAATCCCATAGCTGGCGTCATGGCGGCCGCCATGGCCGCATCCATGTCCGTTATTCTACCCTGCTCGACCCCGGCGACTGCCATCGTTTTTGGCAGCGGCTACGTTCGAATTCTGACCATGTTCAAGAAGGGAATGATTCTGGCGTTTACGGGGGTCTTGATGGCTACCTTTATTGCCTATATCATTGCGGATCTTGTTTTCCCCTGGCCGCTGCCTTAAGAAGAGAAGGAGAATGATTCATGCCGAAAGTTAACTTACCGCTGGTACCTCTGGAAGAGAGAGATCGCCGCTGGACACTGATTCGGCAGGGCATGCAGGAGGAAGACCTGGATGCCCTCTTTATTTGGGGAAGCAACCGCTCTTGGGGTGTCGGACTGGCCAACCTCAGATACGTCACTCACATGGGATGCAGAGAGGGAGTCGCCATCTATCCTTTGGAAGGCAATCCCAAGTGTTTCACCAGCAACCCTCATCACTACCAGCCCTACAATTTTTTCACTTCGGTACAGAACTGGGTAGATGACATTCAACCTATGACGGGAACGGAACCTATTGTGGAGGCTCTGCATTCCATGGGCCTGGCCGGGGCCAAAATAGGCGTTGTGGATCATGTGGGGGCCTTGAGTCACCATTCGCTACCTTATTGGCCCTTCAAAAAGATTCAGGAAGAGCTGCCCCAAGCGCACTTTGTGGATGCGACTTCGCTTTTGGAAAAGATTCGCATGATCAAGAGCCCGGTGGAAATCGAATTCTTGAAAGAAGCAGGCAAAATCGGTATGAAGATGCTTGATCGGATGATCGCTTCCTCAAGAGAAGGAGTCAATGAGCGGGTTGTGTATGGCGACATGATGCGTGAGCTGGTTGTGAACGGGGGTGAAGATTATGCTATGAACCTTTTCACAACGGGGTCTGCCGTGGACTCCGAAGAGCAGCATCTGCTGCACGGGAAAGAGGTTCCCAATACACCCGTTGACCGGGTCCTCAAGAAAGGGGATCTGGTGATGACCGAATTCCATGCCAATTATGGCGGTTATTTGGTGGGCATCGAAGATACCATCTCGGTTGGAGAACCTCCCCCACAGGTTCGGGAAATCCACAAGGTTTGCGTCGAAGTGTTTCAGAATGGGGTGGACAGCATGCGACCGGGAAAAACGTTGCGCCAGGTAGTTGACGCATTTCGAGCTCCCGTCAAGAAGGCTGGAATGGATTATATTGAGTGCGGTATCCATGGGCACGGGATGTCCTCTCCTGAGTTCCCCAGTTGTGTTTATTCCTCAGATTCCGACCATCAAGGCCTATCGGGAGCGGGTTTTCTTTCCATGGAACTTCAGGAAGGTATGGTTTTCGGCACCAATATCGACGTCTTAGATCCGAGCTGGAGACCAGACGTGGGTGTCATGCTGGGTGACACCATCTGGGTCAGTAAGGATGGGCCCCGCCAGCTCTGTGGGATTCCACTGGAGTGGGCGGTGGTCTAGAGCCGGGGTTATGCCTAGGTTTTCTACTGCAGTACCGCAATCATCCACTTGACTGCGTTGTGCTTCCTTGGGCTCCTCGGCGTACTGCATGAGTACGCCTGCGGGGCCCTTGGGGTACCCGCTCGCGGGTCACACGCCTTGTCATCGCGGCGCCAGCGGCACTTCGTTACGAAAACCTATGCATAATCCCGGCTAGAGGCTGACCTGCATGCAGTGATTCATCACTGGAGCCACTTCCTGCAGTACCGCCAATATGGCTTCGACCAGGTCGGAGCCTGTCGAGCCTCTGACCTCATCGGGTGCCATCGGGTAATACAACTGGAAGACAACCCACTCCTGGTCCGGACATCCCGTTAAGGCACGCCGCAACTCAACCGCGCCGGGAAAATTCAAGCGCGAATAGCGAACATACGTCTGGCGGCTGCCGGCGTGAAGGTGAAAGTTGTCTTCCATCACCAGCCGCCGAAGCTCCCGATACAGACTCGACCGGTCCCTCAATCGGCTGATGAGCCGATGCCAGTCCCAATCTGTTTGCAATTGAAAAGCGGGGCGCTGGCCCTGATCTTTTCCGAATCCTCGCTCCACCTGAAGTCCCGATTGGAAAGTAGCTTCTTCCCGATCAATCTTGATGAAAAATTTGGAACAGCTGAAATTATGGCTGTTGGACAGGGGTTTGGCGATTCGGTTCGCCTTGGGCAGAAAGCAGATCCACTGCCAGTAAACCCCTCTTCCGTAGCGATCGATTACAAAGTCCTGTTCATAGCGGGCCTGGAGGCTCCACTTGAGAATCTGGGTAATGCGTTGATGAGGTTCCAGGTGACCGACCCGTATTCCTCTCTGAAAATCCAAAAACTCGGGTCGAAAACCATCCAGACGCATAGGCGAAACAGAGGCATGCTGCATGATAGCGGCCAGGGAACAGAGGTCCTAGAGACCCACTCGTCACCATGACGGTTTGTCAGGTGACCAGATGGCCCGTGGGCTGAAGCCCACGGCTCTGACTGATCCTCATTAGCTCCCATCAGAGCCGCAGGCTTTAGCCTGCGGGCCTCCGGCCAGCAAAGGGAGCTGCTGTTAATGAGTCCCCCCCCACCTGGCCAGCAAACAACTTGTTAAAATGTAGCCTGTGTGGCAAGCCATTTGTGGCAAGCCACCTGTGGCAGGCCACTAGTGGCCTGCCATCAACTCGCTGCTGAAGGATTCGATGGTGGGAGTGTAACTCCTATGGACAAAAGCTCGACCGAGCACAAACACGGTGGTCTGACCGAACTTCCGGCAACTGCCATCTGTGGAAACGACATCACCTCCTCCTGCCTGTACGTCTCTGCTCTTGCCATCATACAAGCCGGTAAGTGGGCATGGCTTGCGCTGCTGATTGT
>JAPUKI010000391.1 GCA_027295745.1 Acidobacteriota bacterium | reverse complement strand
GTCACCTTGGTCAAAGGTCGAAGCCGCGTACCCAATCCTCCTGCCAGAATGATTCCCTTCATGGTCTCTCCAAAAACGCGTTATGTTATCCGATACCAGCAGTTGCCAGCAAATGACTATACAGATTCTCCGTCTCCTGGAGCTTCCGCTCCAAGGTGAAACTTTCTTCAATTCGTTGTCTTCCAGCCTGTCCCATCCTTTGGCGGAGTTCGCAAGATCCAAGGAGCTTGCACAAGGCCTCCGCCAACTGATCTGGATCGTTTGGAGGAACGACAATCCCGGTTTCGCCGTCGATGACCAGCTCAGGAATTCCCCCCACCTGAGTCGCTATGACGGGTAGTCGGCTGGCCATGGCGACCAAAATCGCTGAGCTCAGGCCTTCCGAGAGAGAGGGAAGACAAAAAATATCAAACCTCTTCATTAAGGCCTCGCTGTCAGAACGGAAGCCGGTCAGAAGGACATGATTCTGAATGCCCAATTCTTGAATCATTTCATCTAACCTGGACATCAGTTCTCCCCTTCCCACAAAGACGAAGCGAACATCTGAGACTTTGGACACGATCCTGGCAGCTGCTTCCAGAAGAGTAAGATGTCCCTTTTCAGGGCTCAAATGTGCCACCGTGCCAACCAGCAAACGATGGTGAACATCGGCAAGGGGTTCTGGTTGTTGAGAGTCGAGCCAATCCAGGTCAACCCCTTCGTAAATCACATGGATCAGATCGGGGCGAATACCCCCATCAATCAAAGTTTGGCAGATGCTGATGGAGACAGTCACGACACTTTCCTGCATCCAATTGTATTTCAGATGGCTCAGCGGCGACTTGAGAGGAAAGTTGACGCGCCTTGAACAAACTCGAAGGGGAACTCCGCAGAGCTTTGAAGCCAGTCCCCCGGCAAGAAGAGCTCGAGGGCCATTGAGGTGAATGATGTCAAAATCTCTCCTTCGCAGGATGTTCCACAGCTGAAACAGGGCCCAAGGACTCACCTCGCTTCGCTGTGCAAAGGGAAAGGTTTCAATCCCCCACTCTCGGGCTTTACTGCTCAAGAGGGAGTTCGACGGCGCCGCCAGAGAGACTTGATGTTGACGTTGTTTGATCCCCAACATCAGGGTAAGGAGCTGTTCCTGGCCGCCCCGCCATACCCTGTCGGTGTCCACGTAAAGGATTTTGAGACTATTCATCCTTGAAGTGAATCGGCATCTCTCTCGCTTTGCCCAGCTGGATTTCCCACAATTTCAGGTATTTGAAAAGACTTGACACTGCAGCCAGAATGGATACCGCCAATCCGGATTTCCCGTCAAGAAACCCCCGCCGCAAGAGGTAGTTTTTCAAAAATATGGCGGGTGGATAGAAGATGAAGTGAACCCACTGAGCTCTTTTGCCACTGTCAAAGTGATCCCTGGCTGCCAGAGAGGAGAAAGACTCCAGTTGTTCCAGGTACTCGGAGAAGGATGCATAGGTGTGGTGATAGAGCTGGCCCTTCAGTTTTGCGGTTGGACCGGTTACCTGAAAGGATTCGTGGACTCGTCCTCCCTGCCATCGGCCACAGGCTTTCTTGAACAAGCGTAATTGCCAGTCCGGATACCAGGTGGTGTGTTCAATCCAGCGCCCCATAAAAAATGTCTTTCGAGGAACATAATAACCGTTGCAGCGAATTTCCTGGTCCTTCCAATGGAGAATTTCTTCTGCAAGCTGGGGACTGAGCACTTCGTCTGCATCCAGAGAGAGTACCCACTCGTAGCTGGCCTGGTCAGTGGCGAATTGTTTCTGATCCCGGTACCCCTCCCAGGATTTCGGCAGAACTCGTTCCGTATAGCGGCGACAGACTTCCACCGTAGCATCTGTGCTGTGCGAGTCCACCACCACGATTTCATCACTGACGGCTTGTAAGCTGGCCAAAGCACGTCCAATCTTGGCTTCTTCATTGTAAGTAATGAGCACCGCAGAGATTCTCTTCACACCTCAACTTCCTTGTACTCGGGGTGTTTTCCGATGACTTCCTGCTGATTGTAGTAGACCTGAATGGGTGCGGATTGGTAAAAACAGTTGAGTAAACGGGAAACCTCGGCGTCTGTTCTTCGAGCTTTCTCCTTTTCCAGCTGTCTGAGAGTTCTCACTAGCGGAAGTTGCCGCAGAGCTTGGAGCAAAGAGATGTAAAAGTGAAAATCAAGTACACATATCCGGGTCAAAAACAGCAAGTGCAACATGATCAGGTGACGGAACAAATAGGTCGGGGAATGCAGATTGATCCAATGAAAAAGTAGCCTGTTGCGAAAGGATGTTGCCTCTACAAAGTGCTTACTATAGTGGGCATTAATGGTGGCACTGGTTCGGTGATGGGCGATACTGCGAGGTTCATAGTGAACTTCCCAGCCCCTTTTCCATCCCCGGTAGGAGAGATCCACATCCTCCCAATGGAAAGGGGAGAGTAGCTCATTGAAACCACCGAGAGCCTCCAACTTTTCTTTACTGTAGGTGGAAAATCCCCCAATTGCATAGGCTGACAAGAGTTTTCGCTCCTGGATCCACTCTGTAGCCGAGGGAGGAGAAACATCGTAGTTGAAATAGACGCTCCAGAACCCTCTGCGAAATCGACCAAATCTGCCGCCAGAGGCAAAGATCGGTTGATTCCATTCAAACACCTTAGCCGTCACAGCGAACACATTTGGATCTTGGAAATGTAGCGCCTGGTAAACAAAATAATCTTTCTCCACCCGGACATCATTGTTGAGCAAGGCTACCACGGGGAAACGAGAGCTTTGCAACCCCACATTACAGGTGATGGCAAAGCCCTCGTTGCGTCGGCGTTTGACCAGAAACACCTCGGAAAATTCCAAGGGGATGGCCCGTGCTGTATCGTCTCGACCACCATCTTCAACCACGATGATTTCGGTCAAGCCTCCAGTTTGACGATTGTAGGCTCTGGCAGCAGCCTGGACGGAAGGCAGATTTTCGCGCAACAAATGCAGACCGTTACAGGTGGGAATGACGATGCTCAGATCGAAACTCATTTAGTCCACAAGCAAGAGAGAGTTTCCAGTCATTTCGGGAGGCTTCTCGATTTCCAGGTACTGGAGTATGGTGGGAGCGATATCCTCCAAAGCGCCACCCCGGCGCAGCTTCATCCCAAAGTGATCATCCACCAGGATGAAGGGCACAGGGTTGGTCGTATGTGCGGTGTGAACCTGACCTGTTTTGGGATCAATCATTTGCTCGGCATTTCCATGATCGGCCGTCACCATCATCACTCCACCGATCTTTTGCAGCTTCTGAGAAATCCGTCCCGTGCAGGTGTCCACTACCTCCACCGCTTTCACTGCTGCCTCCAGCACTCCCGTGTGTCCCACCATATCGGCATTGGCAAAGTTTAGGATCACGACCTGGTAGGAGGCCAAATCGATTTCGTGTAAGAGCCGGTCGGTGATCTCAAAGGCACTCATCTCCGGTTTTAAATCATAGGTCGCAACCTTGGGCGAGGGAATCAGAGAACGCTCCTCTCCTGGGTTGCACTCCTCTTGGCCACCGTTGAAAAAGTAGGTGACATGAGCAGATTTCTCCGATTCTGCCAGTCGCAAGTTGCAGATGTTGTGCTCAGTAAAGAGCTTGGCCAGAATCCGCTCCAGTCGAATTGGAGGAAAAGCAAATGGCCAGGAAAGAGTGTGATCGTACTCGGTCATGGTTAAAAAGTGTCGAACAGGCTTCCGAGATCGCGGGAAATGTTCAAATTCCGGCAGGACCAGGGCCCCTGTCAGCTGGCGTGCTCGATCCGCCCGAAAGTTAAAAAAGATAACCGCATGCTCTTCCTCCAGCAGACCCAGTGGCTTGCCCTCTTCATCAACTAGCGTGAACGGGACAATAAACTCATCGGTCACGTTTTCTGCATAGGAGGAACGAACTCCTTCCAGCGGGTCTAAGAACCTTTTCTCTGTGGTCCCTTCGACGATAGCGCGATATGCTTGCTCCGTACGCTGCCATCGATTATCGCGATCCATGGAATAGTATCGCCCGCTGACAGAGGCGATCCGCCCCACTCCAATGCGCTTGAGTTCTTCCTGCAATTGCTTGAGATAGAGCGCACCTCCCTTGGGAGCAGTGTCCCGTCCGTCGCTGAAGGCGTGAATATAGACTTCCTCGACTCCCTCCTGCTTGGCAAAACGCAACAGCGCCAGAAGATGGCGCAGTTGACTGTGTACTCCCCCATCTGAAACCAACCCAATCAAGTGGAGCGCGTTGCCTCGAGCCACCTCCAAGAGTCGTCGAATCTCCTGGTCTGTGAAAAATTCTCCCGATTCGATGGAATCATCAATGCGAGTGATATCCTGATACACTTTCCGGCCGGCACCGATGTTCAGGTGACCCACTTCACTGTTCCCCATCTGGCCTGCGGGTAAGCCGACTCTTGTTCCACTGGCCTCCAGGGACACCCAGGGATAACGAGAATAAAGCTCTTCAAAGGTGGGCAACTGCGCTTGAGCCATCGCATTTCCCACTTTAAGGTCGCTCAAACCCCACCCGTCGAGCACCGCCAGTACCAACACGGGCGGTTTAGCCCGCACTTCCCACACCCCCGCTACTGCAGCAGCGCAATGATCCGTCCTGACTGCGTTTCATCATGACAGTTACGTCTATTCAAGACTACAGCTGACAACTGACAGGCGTCAGCGGGCAGCAGTGAGCGGAAAATCCCTCAGCTGAGTGTAGCTGGAATTGGGTCCCAGATCCTCCTCAATTCGCAACAATTGATTGTACTTGGCGACCCGATCGGTTCGACTTGCTGAACCTGTCTTGATCTGGCCAGCATTCGCGGCCACGGCAAGATCAGCAATAAAGGAATCTCCCGTCTCTCCGGAACGATGAGAGATGATGGTCGTATACCCATTTGCCTGGGCCAGCTCAATGGCCCGCAGAGTTTCAGTCAAAGTCCCAATCTGATTAAGCTTGATCAGAATAGAATTGGCCACAGCGCTGTCGATCCCCTTCTGGAGACGAGCGAGATGGGTAACGAAAAGATCATCTCCTACCAGCTGAACTCGCTCTCCCAGAGCCTGGGTCAGCTCTCTCCAGCCGTCCCAATCGTCCTGAGCCAAACCATCTTCAATCGAGTAGATGGGATAGCGGTCAATCCACTCTTGATACAGTTCGATCATCTCCTGCCCGGTTTTTCTCCCAGCCTTCGACTGGTCCAGCAGATAGAACCCCTGGTCGCAATAGAATTCGCTGGCTGCAATATCCAAAGCTAACCAGATATCCTCACCAGCTTCATAACCGGCTTGCTCGATGGCCTCCAAAATCAACTCAGCCGCCTCTGCATTCGATCTCAAATTTGGTGCGAACCCCCCTTCATCACCTACAGCCGTGCTGTACCCCTTTGCCGAAAGCACCTCCTTTAAATGATGGAACGTCTCAACTCCCATGCGCACAGCTTCGGTAAATGACTCCGCCTTTCGGGGCATGATCATGAACTCCTGAAAATCCAAGTTATTATCAGCATGCCTTCCACCATTCAGGATGTTCATCATCGGAACAGGGAGACGTAAGGTACGGGTTCCGCCCAAATACCGATACAAAGGTGTCCGCAACGACTCGGCGGCAGCTCGGGCACAGGCCAGGGAAACCGCTAAAATGGCATTGGCTCCCAAGTTCCGCTTCGCTTCGGTTCCGTCTAACTGGATCATGGTCTCGTCGATCAGGGTTTGGTCACAGACCGACAAGCCTTCCAGCTGAGGTGCGATGACCTTATGGATGTTGGCAACCGCCTTTCTGACCCCTTTGCCTAGATAACGATCCTCTTGGCCATCACGTAACTCAAGGGCTTCATGTTCTCCCGTAGAGGCTCCTGAAGGCACAGCTGCTCTTCCCCAGAACCCATCATCGGTGAACACTTCAGCTTCAACGGTAGGATTTCCTCTGGAGTCCAGAATCTCTCTCGCATGAATTCTCTCAATAGTGGACATCTGACAGCTGACACCTGACAGGAGAAGGAGGCAGGAGATTGACCCCAGACAACCGCCGGCCGAAGGCCGTCGGAAATTCAAAATTCCAAATACCAAATCCCAGACAAATTCGAAATCTGAAATCTGACCACTCGCAACAGACCTCAGCCCTCCTGCCTCCTGCCCCCTTACTGCGACTTCATTCGGCGAATCCGCTCCTGGACACGCTCAAGGCTCTCTTGGATTTGTGGATCCTGGTGGATATCGTGAGCAGTCTGATAGTTTTGGAGGGCTTTGTCGTACTTTTCCTGCTTTTCATACACATAGCCAAGCCGATCGTAAACACCCCAATTCTCAGGCATGAGTCTGGCACTCTCCAAAAACTCTCTTTCAGCAATCTCCAGGTTCTCGGCAAAGAGCTGGGCTAAGCCCAGGTTGAAGCGGGCCTCTCCATCCTCTGGATTCTCACTGACATACTCGCTGAGAAAAGCTGCTGCCTTCCCGAAATTTTGTGCGTCGATAGCATCAATAGCTTCCTCATAGTGCAATCGCGAAAGGTAGTACTTGGCTGCAGAGGCTGCTGGATCCAGCGCCAGTGCTCGTTGCAGATATTTTTCCGCTTCCGAGTCATTCCCGACTCGGTAATAGGAAATTCCTAGTTGCAAAGCATCATCGGAATTCCCACTTTGGATGGAGATCGCTTTGTGCAGATCGGAAATGGCTTGCTCGAAATCATTGACATTGTAGTAAGAAGAGCCTCGCGTATGATAGGTCTGGTATTGGTCACGAGGGGATTGAGCATAGCTTTCGCCCTTGACCAGGGTGGGGATAACATCTTGATACCTGCCACTGTTATAGTAAGCAAGTGCCAAGCCATAGTAGGAGACGAAGTTGTCATTCTTGAGTCGCAGGGCGTTCTGAAAAGCCTCAGTAGCCTTCTCATAATCCTTGATCTTTAAGTAGGAATCCCCCAGGATTCGGTGGCCACTTTCATAATCAGGGTGCAACTTGACGATCTGCTCGAACTCTTGGATCGTTTTGAAGTACTGGCCCTGCTTATAATAGGACAACCCCTTCTGGTAGTCTCCTTCCTGAGCCATCAAGAAGGGCATCGTACAGACCAGCAGCACAATCGGAAGAGCTCTTTTGTTCACTGTTTCACTCAAATATTCCAAACGCCTTCCAGCGTTCGATTTCCGTCCCGGTAGGAATGGAAATATTTGCTACCTGTAAATATTTCAGTAGATCAAAAACCTCGATCATAACGAAGTAAGGGACATTCGGCTGGGTCTGGATGATGACGGGTTTCTCAGGATTCTGTTCCATCTTCACTTTTATGTAACCGCCCATCTGCTCCAGCGTCATGGGGGTCTTATCCACCAGATACTGTCCTTCTCCTATGATCTTGATGTGAGTTGCTTCCTCGGGTTGCACATCAAGTTGGGAAGGGTCATCTTCCGGTAAATTGAACTGCAGTCCCCTGGTGTTGACAAATACAGCCGTCAACATGAAAAAGATAATCAGTAGGAAGGCGATATCAGCCATTGAGGAAGTCGGAATGGCAGCTCCGGCTGAAAGGTGCCCTCTTCTTAGTCTCATTAAACACCCTCTGGGACTTGTCTCTCCGTTAACAAGCCAATCTTCTTGGCCCCATTGAGGCGTAATTGTTCAAGTACTGCATCAATGAGCTCATAGCGAACCAAACGATCGGCTTTGATGAGAAATTCCTTCTCCGGAATCCACTGAACGATTTCGGCAGTGAGAGGCCCCACTTCTCTTGCCGAGCCCAAAGTGAAGGCAGGGCGTTCACCGTCGGTGAATCGAAGGATGCCATCCGCTGAGATGGCTATAATCGCGGAATCTCTCGCTACTTCGGTTCTAATGAGTGATTGTGGAAGTTCTACATTGGTCTTTTCCTGGGAGAAAGAGGTCGTCAACATGAAGAAAATGACTAACAGAAAGGCGATATCCGCCATGGAGGCAGTGGGAATTAAAGGAACAATCCGAAGAGATTGAGGACGGTTCTTCATATCACCTGGGTTCGCTCTTCACCGCTTTCTCCCTTGCTGCTTTCTCCGGGCGTTCCCTCCTCAATTTCGCCGAAGGTCTCCAAGAGCATAGAAGCGCTGGTTTCCATGTCCAGGGCAAAGTTAGACACTCTATTATTGAAGTAATTGTAGGCAGCCTGGACGACCAAGGCGATGCTCAGGCCAGTGGCAGTCGTGATCAGAGCTTCCGAGATACCACCAGCCACAGCTTGAGGATTGCCCAATCCTACTTCAGCCAAGGCTTCAAACGAGGCAATCATTCCTGTGACGGTTCCGAGAAAGCCCAGGAGAGGGGAGATATTGGCCAGGGTGGCCAGGATCCAAAGACCTTTTTCCAATTTTGACAATTCATGCAGGGCCACGCTTTCCATAGCTTTTTCGATCTCGTAGTGGGGCTTCCCGAAACGCAGCAGTCCCGACTTCAGAGTGGTTGCCACGGGATGATCGAAGGATTCGCAAGATTCCACAGAGCCACGGAAGTCTCTCGCTAAAAGCGTATCGCGAATGGTTGAAAAGATTTCTGCCGTTTCCCCTTTGATCCGAGAGTAGGCGATGACCCTTTCGATGATGAAGATCAAGCCAACTATCGAACAGAGAAGCAGCGGCCACATCAGCGGGCCACCTTGACGAAAGTAGACGAAAAAAGTCCCGCCCATAACCTCTTATTCCTCCAGTCTTTTGAGCAACACTCACTTAGATACAGAGACACAGGAAAAGTATCGCCCTACAGATGAAGAATCATGATAGTCGTGGCCTCTGGTCCAAGTCAAACCGGCGGCCCCGGCTGAGCCGATCGACGTTTTAAGGAATCTTGATGTTGAGGCGTTTGAGTTTTTCGTTGAGGGTGCTCCTATTAACGCGGAGCAAGCTGGCGGCTTTCTTCTGACTCCAGTCTGCCTGCTGGAGAGCGGTCAGGATCACCTTCTTCTCATATTCCAAGACGAGATCTTTTAAACTGGCACCATTTTCAAGAGAATTCAACCGGCCAAGCCTCACTGAAGTCGAAGCCAAGAGTTCACGAGGAAATAAGTCTTGAGTGATAAGGCCGTCATCAGGAGCCAACACCACTGCCCTTTCCATCACGTTTTCGAGTTCTCGAACGTTTCCCGGCCAATCGCACTCCATGAGCAGTTTCATGGTCAAGGGATCCAAGCGGCAATCCGGCCCATCATTCTCCTGAGAAAAGCGTTGGAGGAAGTGTTCGGCCAGAAGGGGAACGTCTCCCTTGCGCTCGCGCAACGGTGGAAGCATGATGCTGATCACGTTTAAGCGGTAATAGAGATCTTCACGAAACAGGTGTTTTTCCACAGCCTCCTTGAGATCGACGTTCGTGGCGGCGATGATGCGGACATCCACCTTGATATTCTCCAGTCCGCCAACCCGTCGAAATTCTCTCTCCTGGATCACCCGCAGTAACTTGGACTGAGTGTCAAGGGGTAAGGTTCCCACTTCATCAAGAAAAATGCTTCCACCATCAGCAATTTCAAACAAACCTTGTTTACTGGAAGTGGCCCCAGTAAAAGCCCCTTTCACGTGGCCGAACAGCTCACTTTCCAACAAGTCGATGGGGATCGATCCGCTGTTGACCGTTACAAATGCACCTTTCGAGCGAGAACCGCAGTGGTGAATGGCTTTAGCAACCAACTCCTTGCCAGTGCCACTCTCTCCCACAACCAGAACAGTGCTTCGACGTGGCGCCACTTGAGTAATCAAGTCGAAAACCTGTTGCATTTCCTCACTTTTGCCAACCATCTTCTCGAAGGTGTCGCGCTCTTTGAGAGTCCTCTTGAGCTGGCGGTTTTCGATTTCCAAACTGCGTTTTTTCAGGCCGTTCTTGACAACCAACAGTAATTCCTCGTTCTTAAACGGCTTGGTGATGAAGTCAAAAGCGCCGGCCTTGGTGGCTTCCACCGCATTTCCTACCGAACCGTAAGCAGAGATCATGACGACCACTGTTTCGGAATCGATCTGACCTATCTTCTCCAGAGCCGCCAGGCCACCCATTTCGGGAAGCATGAGGTCTAGGAGAACGAGATGGGGAGACTCCTCCTCGACCTTTTCAACGCCTGCTTCACCGGTGGCGGCCCAAGACACACGATAGCCCTCTTGCTCAAGGAGCGTTGTGATGACTTCGCGCATAATCTCTTCGTCATCAATAACCAGAATTAAAGGTCGAGTTGACATAAGCTGGGCTAACTCAGTGGATACGCTTCAGCGGGAGCTTGAGTTGAAAGGTAGAGCCCAGACCTGCTCTGCTCTCCACGCTGATTCGCCCGGCATGCTCTTGGATGATGCCATAGCAGATGGAGAGACCGAGGCCTGTACCTCTACCCACTTCCTTGGTCGTAAAAAAAGGATCGTAAATTCTTTTGATATTTTGATCGGAAATCCCGCTACCGGAATCCTCAATTCTGATCACCAGCTGAGAGTCCTCACAGTGAGTCCTCACCGTCAGCTGCCCGCCGCCAGGCATCGCGTCTTTGGCATTGAGAAAGAGGTTCATGAATACCTGCTGAAGCTTGCCTCCGTTGGCCACGGTGTGCGGGAGCATTGGGTCCAGATCCAACTTGACATCAATATTGGTCTTTCGAAACTGGTGATCCAGCAGAGAAAGGGTTTCCAACATTAACCCGTTGATATTCACTGTTTGAAAATCGGAGTCTCTCACCCGCGCAAGATTCAGCAAATTGTCCACAATTTTGGAAGCTCGAAAGCTTTGTTTTTCGATCTTCTTCAAAACTGCATGGCGATGGTCCTCAGGGGGAGTTTCCTTCAGAAGCATCTGCGTATAACTGCAAACACCGGTCAGCGGAGTATTGATCTCATGTGCTATGCCCGCTGCCAGTAAGCCGATCGAGCTCAGTTTCTCCGACTGGAGCAGCTGGTTCTCAAGTTGAACCTTCTCGGTGATATCGTCAAAGACCAGCAATGTGCCTGTCACGAGGTCATCCTGCGAGAAAAAGGGTGCGAGAGTAATGTTCACCAATCGGCGGGGGCCTTCTTGCATTTGGATGTTGGTCTTATAAATTCGGCTGGTTTGGGCCGTTTCCCATCGTGGACCTTCGACAAGCTTCCCCATGGTACGAATGAGGTCTGCTGGAAGGACTTCGGAGATATCTCTGCCCAAGACCTTAGCTCGCTCCAGGCCACAGATCTCCTGCATGGCATTATTCCAAACTGTTATTTCCCCTTCAGGACTCACGGCAAGAACACCCACTGTTATGCTTCTGACAATGTTTTCGCTGTAAGCCTTCAGTTCAGCTAATTCAGTGGTCTTGCCC